>QWOR01000306.1 GCA_003669575.1 Planctomycetota bacterium
GCGGGACTGGTCACCGGGTTCGCCGATCTGTATCGGCTGGCTGAGAAGCGAGAGCAGCTGATTAACCTCGAACGGCAGGGGGAGAAGTCGATCGACAACCTGCTGGCGGGGATTGAGGCTTCGAAGACCCGACCGCTGTTCCGGCTGCTCACGGCACTCAATATCCGCCATGTCGGCGTTTCGACCGCTCGGGCTTTGGCCGACCATTTTGGCAGCCTGGAGGTGATTCGTCAGCAGAAAGAGGATGCACTCGCGGAGGTTCCCGATATCGGCCCGATCGTGGCCAAGGCAATCGCGACGTTCTTTGAGTCGGAGTTTGGCCGGCGAATCGTCGATGGACTGGTCGAGAACGGCGTGGCTCCGCCCGATGTGGAAGTGAAGCCAATCACCGCAGTGAGCGCCGGGCCGGGAGGCAAGTTGGCGGGAAAGACTGTCGTCGCGACGGGAGCCTTGAAGTCATTCACCCGCGATGGCATCAAAGACTACATCCACTCCCTCGGCGGAAAGGCAGCAAGCAGCGTCTCGAAGAAGACCAACTTCGTCCTCGCTGGTGAAGATGCAGGCAGCAAGCTCGATAAAGCGAAAGAGCTGGGCATCCGCGTAATGACCGAAGAGGAATTCCTGGCCGAGTACGGGCCGGTCACTCAGCCGCTTGCGAATTGATATGCGAAATTTGCCCTGCGTTGGATTACCTGAACTTCAAGAGCTCGCTTCGCGATAAGAGAGCGGAATCTAAGCGGTTACCAAATCACCACATCGTGGAGTTTGGGAATCATTGCGTATGTGACGACATAGAAACACGTTATGGCTGATCGAGGTCGTCTCGCCGGATAGCGTTGCGAAAACGAATCACAGACGCTGCGAGTGAAGCAAATATTGGTGGTGTGGTACGGTCTGCGATAACGTGATTTAAGTGATATCCAGCCAACCACATACGTCTCCTGTTGATTCGCATTGTTCAGAATTCTGAACACTGTTCAGAAAGTTTGGTACCGGGGGTGCATTACATCATTTCATCGCCCGTGACTCTCACCGCGAACACATAACAGCCCCCACGAACGAAAGACACCCTCATGCTCAAGCTCATCAACGCTCTGAAGAACGACGAAGCTGGTTTCATCGTCTCGGCCGAACTGGTCCTGGTCTCGACGATCGCTGTTCTCGGCCTCGTCGTTGGTCTGAGCGAAGTGTCGCTGAACATCAACAACGAACTGGAAGACGTCGGCTCGGCCTTCAGCACGGTGCAGCAGAGCTACCACACCAGCGGCACCTGCGGCCACAAGGGCCACTTCTCCGGCAGCAGTTTCTGCGACACCGCCGACTTCTGCGACGGCCAAGACGACATTCGTTAAGAAGTGGTCAGTTGTCAGTAATCAGTTGTCAGTCAGAAAGTGCCCGCACAGCGTCTCTCACACGCTTCGATCTCGGTGCGAACGGTTCTCTCAAGTCCTTGTTTTAGAAGACTTTTCGAGTTTTTTGTGGGATTTCTCGGCGACGACTGAAGTCCTGATTTCCGGTTCTCTCTCAGCCTCCTGCGATTCGTCGGAGGCTTTTTCTTTGGGGTGACGTCGCATTGTGGTTGACCTGACCTGCACAACCGGAATTCCGCCATCCACTTCTCGAACTCTCTTTTCATTCCATCTGGGGATGAGTGCTTTTCTTTCGTTGGAAAGCGGGTACAGTGATTCGATTCTTTCGCCCGGGATTCAGGGCGTTGTCGATTTTGACCGCAGCGTTCGAGTGAGCATTTTGACATGAATGAGATCCAAAAAGCCGGGAACCTGAACCCGCTGGATGAACTGACTGGCAGCCTGATCTGGTCGTACGTCCGGGACGATTACTGGTGGTTCTTTGCTGGTCTGTTCGGGTTGCTGGCGTTTCTGGCGCTTGTGAACTATTTCACGCGAACCGGCTCCATCGCCCGTGCCACGACCAAGGAAGCTGTGCGTCAGCCGATTTTCCTGCTGCTCATGGCTGTCGGAACTTTGGTGATGCTCGCCAATGTATACATCCCCTTCTTTTCGCTCGGGGATGATACGAAGATGTATATCGACTGTGGTCTGGCGACGATTCTGATCTCGTCGATGCTGGTGGCCATCTGGACCGCCAGCTTGAGCGTGGCGGAAGAAATCGAAGGCAAGACAGCAATGACGCTGCTGTCGAAACCCATCACCCGTCGTGAATTCATCCTGGGCAAGTATCTGGGAATTGCACAGACGACGTTGTGGATGGTGTTGTACCTGGGGACCGTGCTGATCAGCCTGATTTTCCTGTTGAAAGCCAACCTTGATGCCAAGGAAGCCGCTGCTACGGTGACTTCGGTGGAGAGATTGTCGACAGCACTGCGAGTCCTGCCGGGACTGACGCTGGTGTTCATGGAAGTCGCTGTGATGACAGCCATCAGCGTGGCGATCTCGACCCGCCTGCCGATGCTGGTCAATCTGACGACATGTCTGGCGATTTTTGTGATCGGCCACCTAACTCCGGTGCTTGTGCAGTCGGCGCTGAAAGATGTCCCATTCGTCAAGTTCGTGGCTCAGCTGCTGGCCACCATTTTGCCCGCTCTCGACAACTACAACATGTCGGCGGCGATCGCGATGGACCGGACAATTCCGCCGGACTATATCGGATACAATGCTCTTTATAGTCTCTGTTACGTGACGGCGATCATCCTGCTGGCATTCATCTTGTTCGAGGATCGTGACCTCGCATAGGATGAGATTGACGGTCGAATGAAAAGAAGAAGTGGCGGGGTATCCCTCGCCACTCTTTGTGTTTACGTTCAATCATGAATCCCTCGCTCTCCCGGGAGAATGCGAGGCAGGCTCGTGGTGTCGACCGGGTGAAGGGTGAGGTCGCGCGATGACCACGGATTTCCCCAATTACCGTCGACTGCTGCCCCGGCAAGCCTGGATGCGGCGAGGCGGGATCCTGCTGGCTGTCTGGTCTTGCATTGCAGCTATCGCTCTGGCTGCCAGTCTGGTTGTCCTCTTTCTGATTGTCGACCTGCTTGTCTACCGGGGCCGGATTCAGGTCCCTGTGGCGGATGCCGAACAACTCGTGCCATTTGTCACGACAGTCGGTCCGGCGGGGGTCGCGGAAGATACCGGGATTCGATCAGTGCTCTGGCGTCATCGCAACTTCCCGGTTCCCAATTGCCCGGTTGCGACCAGGATCCGTACTCCCCTCAGTCGATTCATCCCGCTGCGGACCAACCGCGGGGCATTGGCGACACTGGTTGTGTCATTGGTTGGGCTGGGTATCCTGCATGCCTTTTCTCTGAATCGAATTCGATCCCGCGCTGCCGGTCTGGCTCAGGAGGTGGCGACCTCTCTGCGTTCACAGATCCACCGTCAGATCCTCCGCCTGGGACCCGGCGATCTCGATCAGCGAGACTACAGCTCGGCTCAGAGTCTGTTCGTGAGGTCGGTCGACGCGATCTCCGGGGCACTCACCAGTCTGCTGTCGACGGGGATCTCTCATTGGGTGGGGATCGTGCTCGTTCTGGCGTTGATGTTGATCATTGACTGGTCGATCACTTTGCAGGCTCTGTTCCCGCTGCTTGCGGGCTTCGCGCTCATCCGCTGGGAGCGGACTCAAGGCGTGCTGCGACAACAACTGGCCGAGGCTCATGCTGCTGGCGATTTGCGAGTGCTCTCCGAGGGATTGAGGAAGAGTCGGATCGTCCGTGGATTCGGCATGGAAGTTGTGGAGCAGGAACGCTTTCAGATGTATCTCGATCGCTACTCGGGCATTGTTCGATCCGGGGCCATTGCTCAAGGCTGGTCATTGTGGGCTGCCCGCGTGATGGGGGCTCTGATGCTGGCGATCGTGTTGTATCTGGTCGGATCGCGTGTACTGGGAGCGGGTAAGCCACTGGGTATTCCCTCCGCCCTGACGATCATCGCGGGTTTTGCCGCCCTGCTGCCCCTCGTGAACGGAATCACGTCGGTCTCGTCACTGCGACGGGTGATTGGCGTCGAATGGTCGGCTATCCAGCGGTTTCTTTCGATCTTGCCTGAGGTTGGCCAGGCTGTTGGTGCCAAGTTCATTGATCCGGTCACAAAGACCATCCAGTTCGAGGGGGTCTCTTACCGCCGCGGTGACCGGTTGCTGTTGAATCAATTCGACCTGTGCATCCCTGCCGGGTCGGTGACTGCTCTGGTCTCTCTCGATCCACTGGAAGCACGCGCAGCAGCTGCGATGATCCCGCGCTTTCTGGAGCCGCAGTCGGGCCGGGTCCTGTTCGATGGCGAGGACATCGGTTGGGGCACACTGGAGTCGATTCGGGCCGAGACGATTTATGTCGGAGGTAACGATCCTTGCTTCACGGGGACTGTCAGCGAGAACATCCGGTGTGGTGATCCACGCTACGACTCCCCCGCTGTCATGGAAGCTGCCAAGCTCGTCCACGCCCATCAGTTCATCCAGCGTCTTCCACTCGGCTATGAAACCCAATTGGGCGAGCACGGTGAACAGCTGACGCCGGGTCAGACGTTCCTGCTGGGGTTGGCTCGGGCGATCATTCGCAATCCTGCGGTGATCATCATCGACGAGCCGACAGAAGCACTCGATCAGGGGACCAAGAACTTCCTCGATGACACCTACCAGCGGATGTCCGACCAGCGGACCGTCGTGTTCATTCCCACCCGGCTCTCGACGGTGCGTCGTTGTGACCGTGTGGTCGTGATCGACGAGGGCCGAGTTGACTCGATTGGTCCACAGCCTGAACTGGTCAAATCGTGCGAGCTTTACCGTCACTGGGAGTACGTGACGTTCAATGTGTTTCGTCGCAGTGGTGAAAAGGGATAGGATCCATGCGATCTCATTTTTGTTTTCTGGGGGGGCTGCTCTGTCTGGCGATGGTCTCCATGGCTATCGCTGAAGAGATCGTGATCAAGCCGAAGCAGTCCTTGAATCCGCCTACCGCAGCTCCGATTCCCCGCCCCGGACCAGTGATCCCCAAGGCCTCGCCCGCGGAATCTGATAAGGCTGGTCTCGATACGATCGTGCAGGTCGACATCCTCTCACCCGGAATCGTCGGTGATCCAAGGGCCCAAAGCTGGGGAAAGCTCTTTGAAGACCTGGGCCTTTCGGTCCGGATTCGGAATGGCCGTGAGGTCACCCCGGGAGTGACGGAAAAGGTCCGTGGCTCCTTGCGTTTCGTCACAGCTGCGGGATTGCTGGAACGCAACGGCAAACTGAACTTTGGCAAAACCGAGTTCGGGCTCAGCGACAAGGAACTGCTCAAGCAGTGGATCGACGAGTTGAAGGTCTACGGTGCGCAAGGAGCTCCCGAAGGCCAGGTCCTCTGGGGTATGAATCAGGCTCAGTTTGAAGCCGTCGCGAAACAGATGCGTCTGCCACTCACGGTTGAGGTGCAGAACAAGAGTCTCGAAACCCTCGTAAAGGCCTTGCAGGATGACTCCAGTCTGCCGATTCGTCTGGCTCCCTCCACAGAAGTCTGGTTGAAGGATGCGGCGAACAACCACCCGATCTCGCTGAGTGTGAGCGGATTCAGTCTGGGAACCGGACTGGCCATCGCGCTGAATGATCTGGGGGCTGGCTTTCGTCCCGTCCGTACGCCCGCGGGTCAGATTGAATATCAGATCCTCCCCCTCGAGCAGATGACTGATCCGTGGCCGATGGGATGGGAACCGGAAGACAAGACTCCTCGCGATCAGATTACCCCGGAGCTGTTCAAGATGGGCCTCGTCGGGTTCGAAGAGGCGCCACTGGTCGATGTCCTCGCAGCGATTCAAACCGAATCAAAGACACCGATCATCGTCGATCACCGGAAAATCCAGGCCCGCAAGATCGACCTCAGCCAGATCATGGCGAGTTCGCCGCAGAAGAGATCCGCCTGGGCCCTTGTTGTGACCAAGTGCGTCC
>QWOR01000349.1 GCA_003669575.1 Planctomycetota bacterium
ATCACTCCCAAGGTCGCTCAGTCGATGCTGTCTTTTCAGGAGCAGCTGCAGCGATTCCGCGACCGCTTCGACCATCATCCCCGAACAATGGACGTGCTGTGCCGCGAACTGATCGACGCCGTTCACTACAACGACGAGATCGAACGCCAGTACAAAGAACCGCACCAGCAGCTGGCCCGCCAGGCGTCGCTCGACGAATTCATCAACTCGATGACTCAGTATCTGGAGCGGACTCCGAATCCCACGCTGTCGGAGTATCTGTCGACGGTCGCACTCGAAGGTCGCGAAGAGGAACCCGACAAGACCAAGCAGGCCCTCGAAGACGCCGTGAAGCTGATGACGCTGCACAGTGCTAAAGGGCTGGAGTTCCCCCGCGTCTACATGGTCGGTATGGAGGAGGGCATCCTGCCACACAAACGCTCGGTCGACGGCACTGAGGACAACATCGCCGAGGAACGCCGCCTGGCTTATGTCGGTGTCACGCGCGCTCAGGACTTCCTGACCATGAGCCGCGCAGCTAGCCGCATCAAGTGGGGCAAACGCCGCCTGACGATTCCGTCCCGGTTCCTCCGCGAGATGAAGGGAAGTGACAAGGAAGAAGAAGCTGGCGAAGAGGAATAGTCATCAGTAGGACAGACATTCCTGTCTGTCCTGGCCGTACACCGCCCCGGAAACGAAGTGCCCTGAAAACTGACAGCTGATGGCTGAATGCTGACAGCTTAATTCCACCTCTCCCAGTTGACTTCCCCTTCCTCCCCTTCGACCATACGACTGTCACTTCATTCATTCTTCTCGGACCTCTCCCATGGATCTCGGACTGCAAGGCAAAGTCGCACTCGTTACTGGTGGCTCAAAGGGGATTGGGCTGGGCATTGTGCAGCGGTTGATCGCCGAAGGAGCCCGCGTCGCCAATGTGAACCGCAGCGAGGCAGAAGGCCGGGCCTTGGAGAAGGAATACGCTGCTCAGGGCAAAGAGTGCTTCTTCATTCAGGGCGATCTTGCCGAGGAAGCGGCCTGCCGCAATGCGGTCGAACAGACGCTCAAGAAGTTTGGTCGGATCGATATCCTGGTGAACAACGCCGGGGTGAATGACGGGGTGGGGCTGGACGCAGGGGTCGAGGCCTTCATCGGGTCGCTCAAGAAGAACCTGATCCATGTCTACGCACTGGCCCACTATGCCCTCGACTCGTTGAAGGCCACCAAGGGCGTGATCATCAACATCGGGTCGAAGGTCTGCGAAACCGGGCAGGGGGGGACCTCGGGCTATGCAGCATCGAAGGGGGGCATCAACGCCCTGACTCGTGAGTGGGCTGTCGATCTGGCCCCGTTCGGCATCCGTGTGAATGCGGTCCTTCCCGCCGAGACGTGGACGCCGCTTTACGAAAAGTGCCTCGCCGCGATGCCAGATCCGAAAGCTGCACGGGCTGAGATGGAACAGCTGATCCCGCTCGGTCGACGGTTCACCACGATTGAAGAACTGGCCAACATGGCGGTCTTCCTCGCGTCACCCTGTTCCAGCCACACCACCGGCCAGATCATATTCGTCGACGGCGGCTATACGCACCTCGACCGCAAATGCACCGTGAAGAGCGACGTCGCCAGCTTCGGTGCCGCCGCGAAGTAAATCACGCAGCGAGCGCCGGACGTCAGTCCGTCGTGTTCGTTTGACGCTGAGCAGAATCACAGCCATTGAGACCGGGACACGTCGTGCTGGCACGGCAGACTGACGTCTGCCGTTGGCTTTGTATTTGCAATTCAAATCCTACTTCGACTCCGGCTTCCGAATCGTTGCCGGGATCTCGGCCCCTTCGGGGTAGAACTTCATCGAGACCGAATTCACGCAGTGACGCGTGTCTTTGTCGGTGAGCCTTTCCCCGAAGAAGACGTGGCCCAGATGCCCCCCGCAATTGTTGCACAGGATCTCGGTCCGCCGCCCGTCGCTATCAGGACGTTCGAGTACAGCCCCCGGAATCTCATCGTCAAAGCTCGGCCAGCCGCAGTGGCTGTCGAACTTATCCTTGGAGTGATACAGCTGGGCATTGCACCGGCGACAGACATACGTCCCGGCATCTTTCTTGTCGGTGTATTCCCCGACAAACGGCCGCTCCGTCCCGGCATGTACGATCACCCGCTCCTCCGCCGGAGTCAGCGGGTTGTATTCGGTGGTGTTTGATTTCGGATCTGAGGGTTCAGTGGCCATCGATGCTTCCTTCGTGGTGGCGGAGGGCGCTGACCCTGTCGCAGCTTCTGTCGTGGAAGATCTCGACGGAGCAGTCTCCGCCACTCCACTGCAGCCGGGACTGAGCGTCCCGAGCCAGAGAACGGCCAGCGTGAGCGGCCACAGCGAATGAGATTTCAGGGATGTCATGCTTAGACCTCGGGGGACACGGTCGCATGTATTCTAGCTAAAAGCACGAATTGACCCACAGCAAACCGGTGGCAAACCATCCGGGGTGTTACACCTGCGGCGATGGTCGCAAACAAGCAGCGAGCGGCAGACGTGAGTCTGCCGTGTCAACTCGACACGTCCCGATCTCGACGGTAGTGATTCTGCTCGTCGTCAAACGAACACGGCAGACTGACGTCTGCCGCTCGCTGTCAAAACAAAAACGGGGCAGACGATTTGTCTGCCCCGTTGCGATATCCAATTAGATGTACTGATTGATCAAATTCTCCAGGTACTCCTGGCGACCCGATTCGTTCGGGGCGGCTTCGCCCTTGTCGAGGATGTACTTCTCGCAATCGGCGAAGGTCGCTTTGCCCGATTCGATCTTCTGGCCGATGCCGCTGTCGAAGCTGCGGTAGCGGTTCTTGACGAACTCGTCGAGGACGCCGTCCTTGCGGATCGCAGCCGCGATTTTGGCTCCGCGGGCAAAGGTGTCCATGCCGCCGATGTGGGCGTGGAACAGGTCGACCGGCTCGAAGCTTTCGCGGCGGACCTTGGCGTCGAAGTTCACGCCGCCGGGGGAGAGGCCCTTCTGCCGCAGCAGCACCAGCATGATCTGCGTAGTCAGGTAGATATCGGTCGGGAACTGGTCGGTGTCCCAGCCAAGCAGCAGGTCGCCAGTGTTCGCATCGATCGAGCCGAGAGCGTTATGGATGCGGGCATACTCCAGTTCGTGCATCATCGTGTGACCAGCCAGCGTGGCGTGGTTGGTCTCGATGTTGAGCTTCACGATGCCATCGAGCCCGTTGCGACCGATGAAGTTCAAGCACGCAGCTGCGTCGAAGTCGTACTGGTGCTTGGTCGGCTCCTTGGGCTTGGGCTCGAACAGGAACGTTCCGGTGAAGCCGATCGCTTTTGCGTGGTCGTGGGCCATGTGCATGAACCGGGCAAGGTGGTCGAGCTCGCGATTCATGTCGGTGTTGTAGAGGTTGTGGTACCCCTCGCGGCCGCCCCAGAAGACGTAGTTTGCGCCACCCAACTCGTGCGTGACTTCGAGAGCCTTCTTCACCTGAGCTGCGGCGTAGGCGAAGACATCAGCGTTGCAGGTGGTGGCTGCACCATGCATATAGCGGGGGTGGCTAAAAAGGTTGGCCGTTCCCCACAGCAGCTTGATGCCAGTCTCTTCCTGCTTCTCTTTGAGCTTCTTGGCGATCTTGTCGAAGTTCTTGTTGTTCTCTTTGTGTGTCGATCCCTCGGGGGAGACATCACGGTCATGCCAGCAGTAGAAAGGAGCGCCGAGCTTGCTGATGAATTCGAACGCGGCGTCGACTCGCTTGAGGGCGTTCGGCATGGAGTTCGAGCCGTCGTCCCAGGGACGCTGCAACGTGGCTGAGCCGAACGGGTCGGTGCCCGTGCCACGGAACGTGTGCCAGTAGCACACCGAGAAGCGGAACAGATCCCGCATCGTCTGCCCCTCGATCTTCTGATTCGGGTCGTAATGCTTGTAGGCCAGGGGGTTCTTTGACTTGGGGCCTTCGTACTCGATCTTCGGGATCTTGGGGAAAAACTCAGCCATGAGTCGCTCGCTGCGCGGGGGGATGTAGTTCAGGTCCGGACTGCCAGAACATCCGGAACGCCAGCAGTTTAAGGGGCGCGCTCCGCGGCGGAAAGGATGCAGGCGGAGTGCATCCTCCGGGATGAGCTAGGCAGGGATACTCGAAATTTAATCACATTGCCCCTGAGTCGAGATGAAAAAGGCGTTCGGGCGATTCGGGGGAAGCCATCAACTGGCCAGTCTGGTCATTCGATAGACAGCCAGGTCATGGCGAAAATGGCATGCGCCAATAAGAACGCGAGGCGGGATCAAATCCTGGTACTTACGAAATGTATTACGTGAATTGAAGTTATGTTGTCTGGGGCCGCGTCTGGATGCGATTGAAGGAGAGAGTTGCCAATGGTTTGGTATTCGATGTGCATTGCCTGTTGCAACTCGCCAAAGAAAGCCGCCAGGCTTCCCACCATTTCCATCTGCCGTGCCGCTGCTCATTCAAGAAGAAAGTGCATCGGCAGATCACAGACTGGAGCAAGATCGTGCTACAAGAGTTTCTCAGTAACGTGCTGCACAATATGTTCAAGCCGTTGCTGCTCTTTTTCTATGCAGGCTTCCTGGTTCCGCTCCTGAAAGTGAATATTGAGTTCCCGAAGGCCGCGTATCAGGCCTTGACGATCTATCTGTTGCTGGCCATTGGCTGGCACGGGGGAGAGGAACTGGCTGGTCTGGAACCGGCGATGTACGGTCAGGCCTTCGGCTTCATGATCATTGGATTCTTCGCCAATCTGGTCATCGGTATCACGGCCTATACGATTCTGCGATGGACGACATCATTGCGAAAAATCGATGCGGCAACGGTCGCGGGCTACTACGGCTCGGACTCGGCCGGTACGTTTGTGACCTGTCTCGGGATGCTGACCGCCGCTCAGATTGCTTTTGCTCCCTACATGCCGGTGCTGCTGGCTGTGATGGAAATCCCTGGCTGTCTGGTGGCTCTGTACCTTGTGTCGAAGTTCCGCAAGACCGGGATGGATACCAATGGGAACATGCCCGAAGAGGCAGGGTATGTTGCGATCGGACGCAAGACGGAACTTGCCGCAGCTGCGCACATCGAAAGCGGAGAACTGCATGAGTCTGTCGTGGTTGTTCGCAACTCCACCGGAGTTGCCGTTGAGAGCCGGACCATGAGCCACGTGACGGTTGGCGGAGGGCATCGGAACGGGCACGGAGACTACCACCATGGTGGTGATCACCACAGTTCGGAATCCTGGAGTGAGCAGGAACAGAACGAGGACGCTCGTGAACTGGAACAGAAATTGGGTCTGCAACACGTCAATGCCGCAGACGACCCATCGCTGGAGACCAAGAGCTCGAGCTGGCTGAATCGAGAGCTGTTGCACGAAGTGTTTTTGAACCCCGGGATCTACCTGCTCTTTGCGGGGATCGCCATCGGTTTCATCAGCCGCCTGCAGGGAGACAAGGTCACCACTGGCGGAGACGCCCTGTTCAATTCGCTGTTCCAGGGATGCTTGTGCCTGTTCCTGCTGGAGATGGGGATTACTGCTTCCAGCAAGATTAAGGACCTGAAGATTGCTGGTTGGCGATTTGTGGCCTTCGCACTGATGGCTCCGAATCTGTTCGCCTGCTTTGGAATTGCGGTCGCACACGCCTACAGCGTGTTCCTCGGACAGCCTTTGGCAGTGGGGACCTATGTGCTATTCGCTGTTCTCTGTGGTGCAGCCTCTTACATCGCCGTACCCGCCGTTCAGCGGCTGGCGATTCCCGAGGCCAGCCCGACGTTACCGCTCGCAGCGTCGCTCGGTGTGACGTTCACCTACAACGTGACATTCGGGATTCCTCTCTATTTGCTGGTGGCGCAGACAGTGGTCAAGACTTTCCCCGTTCACGGTTAATTCGGAGCAGAGTATGCCCGACATTCGGAAGGGCCTCGAATTCGATCGGAACTCAAACCAACGCGGGTGTCTGTGAGACACCCGCGTTGGTCATTGGTGTGGACGAGGTTTCTCTATACAGCTGCCAGCTCAGTGGTCGCCATGCCATCATTCGGTCCCGTTACGACTGGATTTACCGGTAGAACAACTACCATGACGCAGGAAGTCGCGAAATGGGTTGGGAGTTGCAGATTTCGGCTCGCTTTGGGGTATGATCGGCTGAAACTGGTGCGAACACCGCATTCCCTGCGAGGTGTCTGTCCCTTGGTCGCGTTGCTGCATGTCCTCTGCGAATCTTCAGTTGCTTGATGTTTCTGCCTCAACGGGCGTCAGCCGTCCCTGGCGCGAGTTCTTCCGTCGCTGGCTGGTTCGCGGCCTGGTCGCCCTGCTGATCATGGGCGTGGTTGCACGGCTGGCTCGGGATGAAGTTTTTGGAATTTCCATTGTCTTTTACGCGTTACCGTTGCCGCTTCTGGCCGGAATCACGTTGACGCTGGCTCTGCTGGAAATCAAGTCTCGCAAACGGGCTCTGAGGTGGGCAGTCTGTACCGGACTGCTGGGGATGGGAGTCGTCTTCGAGGACTGGCGACTGCTCCCGGATCGCAGCGAGACGAAAGATCTCAAAGTCGTTTTCTGGAATGCCTGTCGCCTGAACCGGGGATGGGATGAGGTCACCGCCGAAATCCGCAGCTGGGACGCCGATGTCATCGCCATGGTCGAGGCTGGACTCGGCGAGAGGAACGAAATGCGGTCCCGGTGGAACGAAGCCTGTCCCGGGTACAAGGTTTCGATTCTGGGTGCCGGGATCGTGTTGCTGACCCGGGGCGAGTCGGGGACCGCGACTGTTCACGAGTTTCATCAAGGAAGCCGCGCTCGTCAGATTGCAACAACAGTTCAAGGTCAACGATTGAACCTCGTGATCGTCGATATCGACGCCAACCCATTTCGCTCGCGTGACCCGGCCCTGGGACAATTGATCGAAGTGGTGAATCCGTTGGCAAATGAGCCGACGCTCGTGCTGGGGGACTTTAATACTCCTGCTGACTCTGCGTTGCTGGAACCGCTGCGGCCGAACTATTCACTGGCCTTCGATCTGGCTGGGCAGGGCTACCGAGCGACCTGGCCGATTCCACTTCCCGTTCTGGCGATTGACCATGTCTGGGCCAGTCAGCAGATTGACGTGACCAGTTGTAAGCACCTCTGGACCAAAGCCTCCGATCACCGGCCAGTTGCGTTAACAATCCGGGGAAACTCAGAGCCGGTGCTCACTGCACAGGATGTGGTGAGGTAACGATTCGACGCGAGGCCATGACCACTTGGCCGCATCGCTCACTTAGCCACCATACGCCCCGTACTGACGCAGACCGCGGGCAAAGACCCAGCGGTTCATCCAGAAAAGAGCGGCGATCCAGATCGCTTCAATCAGCAGTTCCTGCCCCATCTCGGCATGGCTGTATTTGCCCAATGCCATTTTGCAGGGGACATAGGCCAGGTACTTGAATGGGAGCCATTCGACCCATTGTGGCAGCATGTCGAGCGGGATCATGTGCCCCGACAAAAAATAGTTCAGCATCATGTAGATGAAGAGGAGCGAGCTGACCTCCAGAAACCAGAAGGCAATCAGTCCCAGCAGGCTCTCGATCAGAAATCCCATCAAAAACGCCATCTGCAAAGAGGCGATTACGCCGACAATCGTGAGCGGGTCAGGCCATCCGGGGAAATAATCGCGGCACAGATAAAACACGATGATGAACGGAATTGTCGCGACGACGTAGTAGACCAGCTTGTGCGCCACGCGATACCAGAACAGATATCCCAGCATGTCGATCGGCTGGGTCAGGTATTTCTTCAGTGTTCCCTCGCGAATGTCGCGGGCGATTCCGCTCGACAATCCTGGCATGCTCGAGAACGCTCGGGCCAGCATCGCCATCAGGTAGTAGGCCACAAACTCGCCGTAGGTATACCCTGCGATCTTTTTGTCTGACCGCGTGTCCATCGTGCCGAAGATCGCGCCCCACAGAAAGATCTGTGTGATGATCGGCAGGAAGCGGAACAGCGTTCCCAGTGCGAAATCCGAGCGGTAGGCAAACCGCTCGGCCATCGAGGTCTGCAGGATGATCCAGTAGACGCGGAATCGATTCGCCAGCGTCATTGGCCCGGTCCTCGGGCGGCCCGGGACCGATGAGTCTCACGCAGCTGCGGATGAACCGCAAAGACTCGCAGATGCGAAGCGAATGGGGAGGGGCACCGTTGGCTCACGAACGCCCTCCCGCTTGATGAGTCGCGACTGGTTCGGTGCGAGGCGCGGACGTGTCGGTGAAGAACTCGGCGATGACCTCTTCCAACGGGCGGTCCTGCACACTGATGTCTTCAATCTGACAGCGTTCCAGCAGGGCGCTCAGTGTCGCAGGGACGCGGGTGCGTTCGACTTTCAACTTGATCCGAGGAGCCTTGTTCTCCAGCACGATGCCGAACCGTTCGAGTTCCGCGTTGCTGGGCGATTCGCCAGCGATCTGCAATTGGATCACTTTGTCCTTGCTGAAACGTTCGACAATCTCAGCCAGCGGGCCATCGTGCTTGATGACTCCCTGATTAATCACCACGGCGCGGGTACACAGAGCCTCAACATCCTTCATGTAGTGACTGGTCAGCAGCACAGTGATCTTGTGCTCTGACTGGTAGTACTTGAGGAACTCTTGAACCTTGCGTTGAGAGACCACATCGAGGCCGATTGTCGGCTCATCGAGCAGCAGCAGATCAGGGCTGTGCAGCAGAGATGCAATCAGCTCCATCCGCATTCTTTCACCGAGCGACAACTCGCGGACGGGACGGCCGATCAGCTGGGAAACTTCCAGCAGTGAGACCAGCTCGTCCATGCGGCGGCGAAACTGCGATTCCTCAATTCCGTAGATTTCCTGGTGCAGCCGAAACGATTCCTGGGCGGGCAGGTCCCACCACAGCTGGTTCTTCTGCCCCATGACGAGAGCGAAGCGTCTTCGGTATTCATAAGCTCGCTCCCACGGGACGTACCCCAGTGCCGTGGCCGTCCCGGAAGTCGGGAAAATCAGCCCCGACAGAAGTTTGAGCGTGGTCGTTTTTCCGGCGCCGTTTGGCCCGAGAAAGGCGACCATTTCCCCCGTCTCAATTGTGAAGCTCACGTCGCGAACGGCGTCGACGGTCTTGTATTCGCGGTGGAAGAGCCCCTTGACGGAGGCCCACATCCCCTCGCTCTTCTGGTAGACGCGGTATTGTTTGGTCAGATTGCGGACTTCGATGGCGGACATACAGAGATGGTAGGCGGGAAGGGCGGTGTTGGGTAGCCAGCAGTTACGGTCCCGGTTCGATCGATTCCAGCATGGTACGAACTCGCGGTTCTTCTTCCGGCCAGTGTTCGGCATCGATCCGATAGCAGATGAGGACATCGCCCGAGATCCCGTCGACCAGTCCTTCCACGAGCTTGTATGTCTTTTCGGTGGCCACATCACGACACGTCGAGAACTCAAAGTTCACCAGCTTCTGGCTTTGACCGACGGCGATTTCGACATTGACCTGTTCGATTTTCTGCAGCGGTTCTTCCGCAACTCCCCGTTCCAGCAGCGTCTCCCGGATGTGCTGCCGCACCCGGACTTTGGAATTCCAACTGCTGTCGACATGAATCAAGGCCAGAATGCTGTCGACCTTGGGACGCTCGTAGTAGGCCCCGTTCACCTGCAACTGGTGAAAGACGTTTAGCTCGATCGTACCACGCGGTTCGAAACTTGAAGGGATCGTGACCTTGCGCAGCATCATGCTGGTGAGGGCGACCGCCTTCTCCGGGTTTTGCTCAATCTTCGGACGGAAATAAAAGAGCCCGCCTCCGCACAGGCAACATGCCAGCAGCAAGATGGTCGCCATCCCTCCCGCCACCATCAACAGCAGCCTCCGGCGGACACTGGCGTTCGGGTCGAACGGATCTTTGTTCGGCAGCAGGTCGGACATCAGTGGCTTTCAGACGGTTCCGGGGGCAGGGTGGCGAACAGGGGATCTCCGATCTCCTTCATCTTCGCTTGAATCTTCTGCGTCAGTGATTCTCGCATCTCCTGCACGTCACGTCGATCACTGCGGATCAGGTTCGTCGATTCGGCGGGATCATGACGCAGGTCAAACATCTCGTCGCGGTCACGATGTCGAAAGTCGATCGACAGTTTCCATTCCGGCGTTCTCCAGCAACGCATGTCGACCGTGGCTCCCTCCCGCATGCTGTATTCGCAGTAGAGATCGTCCGACCACTCGATGGGTTCACCCTTGAGCAGGGGGACGATGCTCCTGCCCCGAACGGGATCAGGGGATGACGCAGCTGTGCCAGTCATCGCGAGCAGTGTCGGGTACCAGTCGAGATGTGAGACCGTGCGCTCGACGACCGTGCCCGGTTTTACGACCTTGGGCCAGCGTACGATGGCCGGGACTCGCAGCGACTGATCAAACATGTTGGGCCGACGATTCGCGTTGATGTCACTCCACTGGGCCGGGGGATTCTCTTTGAGCATCCAGGAGGCATTCCCCTTGTGAAAGATCCCATGGTGTCCGGTGTTGTACCCGTGATCACTCGTGAAGATCACGATGGTGTTCTCGTCGAGTCCCTGCTCCTTCAGCGTTTGCATCAGCCGCCCCACACTGCGATCGACACTGCGGCAACTGATGTAGTACTCGCGGATCCACTTCCGCACCAGTTCCTCGTCGACGCCCGGAGTTTCGCTGGGCGGGAGAGTCGGGACGAGATCCCGGAACGGTTCGACATCCTCATCAGGAGCCGGGAGCCAGGAGCGATGCGGTTCCCGGTAATGGACCGACAAGGCAAACGTGTCGCTGCGATGTGACTTCAGGAACTCAATGGCTCCGTCCGTCACCACATCGACAATAAAGCCCGTGGTCGGTTTGTTCTGGCCGCTGATTTCTAGAACCACATCCCGTGTTGGTCGTCCACCGTCGAGAAAACCCATGAATTCGGTGTATCCCGTCAACGTCGGGTGAAAACGTGGAGCTGTGCCCAGATGCCACTTCCCCATCAGGCCGGTGACATATCCGTTCTTCTGCAGGAGTTCCATCCAGGTGGTGCTCTGAGGATCGAGCCCCAGTTCCGTCTGGGTTTTTGGATTGATCCAGTCGAGGATTCCCAGTTCGGTTCCGTACCGACTGGTCACGATGGAGGCTCGCGACGGACTGCAGACCGGCGTCACGCAAAATGCATTCTTCAGGACGGCTCCCTCGGCGGCCAATTGATCGAGGTGCGGGGTCGGGAGCTCCTTGTTCCCCAGGTAGGACGCCGCGTGCGGTCCCTGATCGTCAGTGAGGATGAAGAGGATGTTCGGCCGCGTTTCGGCACGGCAGGGTAAGACGCATCCCAGAAGCAGGAACAGCCCCGGCAGGAGTCGGTGTGCTTCCGCCAGTAATTCTGCGAGCCAGGGAGATACCATCATGACTCCTCGAGTACGGAGTGGGAGATCAGGACATCATCAACAAACGCCCGCATGATTCAAGCAGCTGGACTTCTGTCTTCGCTCGGACTGCAATCAGCGGTAAAGATCCTGAATTGTGGATCTTCTCATCGAGCGGAATGGTCGGAATCCGGCATTGATGAAAATTGATGCGAGTGTGCTGTCTCGACTCGCTTTCATTCTCAAAAGCTGGGGTTTCGGACTTGATGTGGACTCATTCAAAATGGCTCGTCACGATTCATTCTGTGAGCAGTTCCGACAGCCTCGGTCGGGTGTTCGCTCAGGGGCGTATTGGATTGTCAAAGGGTGTGAATGATGGAGTCATTTAGTCTGGCGAATCACGGAATTACGGTGAAGGATGTCCTGCGTAATCCCGCGCCGTCCCGGTTGTACGAAGAAGCGATTCGCCATGAGCCGGGTACCACAATTGCCGACAGCGGCGCGTTGATCGCCTATTCAGGGGGCAAAACCGGACGCTCGCCCAAGGACAAGCGCGTGGTCCGTCACCCCGAGACGGAAAATGATGTCTGGTGGGGCCCCGTCAACTTTCCGCTCGATGAGACCTCGTTCAACATCAATCACGAACGAGCCAAGGACTACCTCAACACACAGTCGCGACTCTACGTGATCGATGCCTATGCGGGGTGGGATCCGAAGTACCGGCTGAAGGTCCGCGTGATTTGTTCGAGGCCCTATCACGCACTGTTCATGCACAACATGCTGATTCGCCCGACCGATGAAGAGCTGGCGACCTTTGGCGAGCCCGACTTCGTGATCTACAACGCAGGGCGGTTCCCGGCCAACCGGTACACGTCGGGGATGACTTCGCAGACGAGTGTCGACCTGTCATTTGAGCAGCGTGAACTCGTGATCCTCGGGACCGAGTACGCGGGTGAGATGAAGAAGGGCGTCTTCACGATCATCAATTATCTGATGCCCAAGCGAGGCGTGCTGTCGATGCACTGCTCGGCCACCTGCAATCCGACGACCGGGGAAAGCTCAGTACTCTTTGGTCTGTCAGGGACCGGCAAAACGACTCTCTCCGCCGACCCGCGTCGCCAGCTGATTGGAGACGATGAGCACTGCTGGAGCGATGACGGTGTCTTCAACGTGGAAGGCGGCTGTTACGCCAAGGCGATTTATCTCTCCCGTGAGCGTGAGCCAGAGATCTTCCAGGCTCTGCGTTTCGGCTCGGTGCTGGAGAATGTTGTTTACGACGAGGCCCACCACCATGTCGATTTCAACAACACCAGCATCACCCAGAACACGCGCGGAGCCTACCCGATCGAATATATGCCAAATGCCAAACTGCCATGCATGGCCGGGCATCCGACAGAGGTGATCTTCCTGACGTGTGATGCGTTCGGTGTGCTGCCGCCGGTGGCGAAGCTCACGCCCGAGCAGGCGATGTTCCACTTCGTCAACGGTTACACCGCGAAGGTGGCTGGAACGGAGCAGGGCGTCAACGAGCCGCAGGCAACCTTCAGTCCCTGCTTCGGCGGACCGTTTCTTGTCTGGCACCCCAACAAGTACGCCGAACTGCTCGCCGAGAAGGTGAAGAGGCACAACGCCAGTGTCTGGCTGGTGAACACGGGCTGGACTGGTGGACCTCCCGGAGTGGGGCAACGGATGAAACTCGCCGAAACCCGGGCGATTGTCGACGCCATTCATTCCGGCGTGCTGCGCACAGCTCCGACCGAAACCGATCCGATTTTCGGTCTTCACCGTGTCGCTCGCTGCCCGGGTGTGCCCGACGCAGTCCTCAATCCCCGCGAAAGCTGGGCCGACAAGGAGGCCTATGACGCATCGGCCAAGGTGCTGGAAGTGATGTTCCAGCAGAACTACAAGGCGGTACAGTCAGGCGGCGACCTCGGGGCGATGGACGGCTGAGATCAGCGACCATCCGCAAAATGGAAAAGCCCGGTGGTTACAGCCACCAGGCTTTTCCGTTTTCTCGTGACCCGTCGTATCACCTGACGTGTTCCCAGAACTAACTCGCAGCTGCGACCGCTTCCTCACGCGTGGCGTGATGCGGCCAGAGCTTGAACAGGCTCATGTTCTGCAGCACGCTCATCATCTGAGGATTGGCGGAGCAGAAGCTGGCTTTGTGCCCGCGATTTTTGACCTCACGCAGCATTGAGACCAGCGCACCGATGAACTCCGATCCGAAGTAGTCCATCTTCGAGAGATCGACGACGAGATGCTTCGAACCCGGCTTCATCATATGGCCGCGGATGGCATTTGTTTCGGAGTGCAAATCGTTATAGCGGAACCCGTTCCCGTCACCGCCGGGGGTGATGACGACAACTTCACCGATCTGGTCGACAAGGAAAATCTTGAGATGAGTCAGCATTCCGCGCGCCTCCTTGGGTGGGGAGATTGTAACAACCCAGTTCGCCTTAGGAAAAGACACCTTGGGATCAGCGAATGTTCTGCGGAATAAGATCGTTGAATCCAGTTCTCCCGGGAAATTCCAGCAGATGACCAGTTTTTCATACACGGGCAACCGTGACGGCCCTTCCTCCGGCCCCACCGTTGGCAGGAAACGGCATGTCCCTCATACTAAGTGTCACCGAATTGACCCGGACTCCGCGAATGAGCAGTGACACTTGAACGGGACTGAAATCTCTGAAGACGGCATTGAGTACGAGTTCGGAGTTCCCTTTCCCGGGAAGATCCTGGAGCCCGATCAGTGGGCAAAAACGGCACTCAAACGGGTACCCGAAGGGCTGTTGAACTTTGAGGAACTGTTTGGTCGGCCTGGTCCCGTACTGATCGACATCGGTGTGGGCAACGGTCGATCAGCGTTGACACATGCGTACCGGTTACCCGATGACAACATCCTGGCGGTCGATATCCTGCCGGTGGTGATTCGTTACGCGACCCGCCGGGGAAACCAGCGTGGGTTGCATCAGATGCGTTTCGCGGTGATCGGTGGCCGCGAACTGCTGGAGCGGCATGTACCCGCCGCGTCTGTGACAGAGATCCACTGCTACCATCCGCAGCCTTACTACCGTTCGGATGAGGTGAGTCTGCGGCTGGTCACGCCTGACTTCTTGCGGCTCGTGTGGCAGGCCCTCGTCCCCCGTGGGCGATTTGTTATCCAGACCGATCACCCGGCCTACTGGGCTTATATGAAGGAGATCTGTGCGTTCTTCTTCGAGTTCGAGGAACACAACTCCCCCTGGCCCGACGCCCCCGATGGACGTTCCCGTCGCGAGATGATCGCCCGCAGCAAGGGGCTGTCAATCTTTCGTGGGACCGGGACCCGGCGTGACGACCTCGATCCGGCGCAGGCTGCGGAGCTGGCCCGTAAGTTGCCGCTGCCGGTCTTCAATGCCGACCGCCGGTTGATCGAACTCGACCGACTCAATGGCGGAAAGCCGCCTAATCGCCGCGGCCGTCGATAGTTCAACAATCGGGAGCGTGTTCTCACCCGCCGCGTGGTTTGCCCAGCGTCACCTTCAGTGTGACATCCTGTCCACCACGCCGCACAGTGACATCCACCTGATCCCCAGCCGTGAACTTGCGGAGGGCGAAATCGAAGTCGTCGAGGCTGCCGATCTTGTGTTCACCGACCTGGATGATGACATCCCCCGCCTTGATCCCGGCCTTGTCGGCGGGGCCACCGGGGGAGACGCCCATCAGTGCAAAACCCTTCTGGTCGGAATTGAAGTCGGGAATGCTGCCGAAGTACGGGCGACTGCCGGTGCGTTCGATTTCCGCCTTGCCTGCGATCTCGATGTAATCGGGTTTCGCGGGAGCCTGAACGGCCTGCAGGATCAGTGTCTCGAAGAAGTCTGTCGCCTGCCGCATGCCGGGCACGTTGAGCTTCTCCACATCATCGCTCGGGCGGTGGTAGTCACTATGTAGTCCGCCGAAGACATGCAGCACCGGAATCTTGACCGCGTAGAACGAGGAGTGATCGCTCGGTCCGAAACCCTCAGGCTTCTTAATCAGCGTCAGTCCGCTGGCCTTCCCGGCCTCATCGACCCGGTTGTCCCAGAAGTGCGATGTCCCGGTTCCGTAGACCGTCAACTTGGACTGCTCCATGCGGCCGATCATATCGAGGTTGAACATCACGACCGTCTGTTCGATCGGAAACAGCGGCTTCTTCACATAATGCGCGGAGCCGAGCAGCCCGCGTTCTTCGCCGGTAAACGCCATGAAGACAATTCGTCGGGCGAACTTTTCTTTCTTCCCTGTGATACGACGCACCAGTTCCAGCAGGCCAGCTGTGCCCGAACCGTTGTCGTCGGCTCCGTTGTGGATTTCAGTCGACCCGGGTTGGAGCGAGCCATCGCCTCCGCGACCCAGATGGTCATAGTGAGCCCCGACGATGATAGTTTCTTCCTTGAGCGGTCCTTCGCCTTCGAGGACGCCGATCACGTTCTTGACTGTGACCTTCTCAGTTCGCAGGCTCGCCTTACCCGACACTCGACAACCCGTCAAAACGGCGCTGGCTGGCTTCAAGGATTCGCTGATCCCCGTTTCGATCTCGGCGAGTGACTTTCCCGTAATCGCTTTGATAAGTGGCTCGACGGCTTCGCGTTTGACATGGAAGGTCGGGATCGCATCTCCGCTCTTTTCACCCGCATAGCCGAACTCCATCAGCTTGTCGGCGTCAAAGGTGTCGAGCATGCTCCGCAACTCTTTGCAGTGCTGCACTCCGGCGGCCAGGTCTTCAATCGCCTTGGTCTTGTCTGCCTCTGCCAGATTGGACTGCGTTGCCTTCTCGGCCAGATCAATGAGTTTGTCCTTCGCTTCGGCGAGTTTGCCTTCCAGCGAGCTGCGTTCATTCTTTGATGTGCTGGTGTCGTTAAGGATCAACACCGCTTTGGCACCGCGCCGGTAACAGTTACTGAGTTTGTTCTTGAGTGACGCTTCACGTTCGCTGAACCCCGCATGTGGGTCTTCGGGGCGGGGGGCCCGTCGCAGGAAGATCACCACTTTGTCTCTGACATCGAGACCATCGAAGTCGTTGTACTTGTCGGTTTCAATGGCATAGCCAGCGAAGACGAGATCGCCTTCAAACGCTCCCGGCTCGGAGAACGAACAGGTCCGGAACGCCTTGTCGAAGTCAAGTACGGTCTTCTTCCCCGTCGCATCGATCAGTTCGAGAGTATTCCCATCTTCCAGCTTGGCCCCGTTTGAGACCTCGAACTCCTGATACGCATCGCCATTGTCGATGGTGACATCCAGACCCGCCTCGCGGAAGATCCCTTCGATGTAGATCGCCGCCTTGTTCAGTCCCTCGGTCCCGATTCCGCGACCCTCGAACTCATCCGCAGCGAGGACGCTGACATCTTTGAGCAGCCGCTTCTCGGAGTCATTCAGCTCCTCGGCTCGAACCAATCCACTAAGCGCGATCAACATCGCGCAGCTGAGGGGCATCATCCATCGCGTCATCAAAGTCACTCCATCGGGGCCAGCGTAGACAGCGGTTGGATTGTAGTCGTATTCACCGGGAGGGCGAAGCTCCTGCTGAGCCGCTACCACCAGTTTACGTCCACATCAGTACGCGGCTTCCCAGGAGTTTCATCCTCAGTGCCGAGCGTGTTTATGCACTGATTGCTGAAAACGGATCGCTGACAGCCTCTCGCGTTACACCGGGACCGTGATCCCGGCGACGATCTCCTGGATCACGTGCGACTTGGACATCGAGCCGAACTTGGCCTTCGAGGTCAGCATCGTGCGGTGGGCGAGGACGGGGCTGGCGACTCGCTGAACATCGTCGGGGGTCACGTAGTCTCGCCCCGCCAGGAATGCCGCCGCCTGCGCTGCACGAAACAGCATCAGCGTTCCGCGCGGGCTGACCCCCAGCTTCAGGTGAGGATGCTGGCGCGTCTGCCGGACGACATCGACGACGTATTCGGCGACGGTGCGTTCCACTTTGACTTCCCGCACCTTGTGCTGCAGGTCGCGGACCTGTTCTAGTGTCAGGACGGGACGCAGATGATCGATCGGCACATCGACAGCCTGGTCAAACAGGATCTCGACCTCCATGTCCCGGTCGGGATATCCGAGCGACATCTGGATCAGGAACCGGTCGAGCTGGGCTTCCGGGAGGGGATAGGTCCCCTGGAAGTCGACGGGGTTCTGTGTGGCCAGGACGAGGAACGGTGTGGGCAGGGGATACCGCACGCCGTCGATGGTGGCCTGGCCTTCGCTCATGGCTTCCAGCAGTGAGGACTGCGTGCGCGGGCTGGCCCGGTTGATTTCGTCGGCCAGCAGTACGCTGCAGAAGATCGGTCCCTTGCGGAAGGCAAACGTCCCATCCTTCGGGTTGTAGACCGATGCTCCGAGGATGTCAGAGGGGAGCAAGTCGGGGGTAAACTGGATGCGTCCAAAGTCAGCTGCGAGAGAGCGGGCCATGGCTTTCGCGAGAGTCGTCTTCCCGACTCCCGGCACGTCTTCCATCAGGACCGACCCATTCGCCAGCAGGGCGATCATGAGGAGGTCGAGCGATTCTGGCCTGCCACGAATCACGGTCGCCAGATTCTGACGCAGGATGGATAGCGAGTCCGAAGCCTGAGCGGCTGTTCCTTCAGCGAGCATCGATTGTCACCGGGAGAGTGGCAGAGAAGAGGTTTTGAAACGGTAACAGGTCGACCGATTCCGGGCGAGTCACTACTCGGCTCTCATAAATTTGCGTTCACAATCCAGTCATCGCACCTTCGCTCGAGAGCGGCACGGCGTCAGCCTGCCGAGGAGTCCAACGGTCTCTGAGCACACGCTTGTTCTCTCGATTCACTCAAACGACCAAGTGACTGTGGGGGCCAGAAGACACTTTACCCCTCGGCAGGCTCACGCCTGCCGCTCCTTAGGAAAGGATTGTTTCCAGCCAGGTACGGGCTTGTTCCTGTGAGATGCCCTCCAGCAGAAAGAGCTTCTTCGGTTGCGTTTCTCCCTGAATCAACGTCACGCGGCAGGGAGCGATGCCAAGTGAATCGGCGAGCAGTTCGCGGATGGCCTGAGTCGCTTTGCCTTTCTCGGCGACTTGAGTCACGGCGACCTTCAACCGACCGGCGTGTTCGCCAGCGATGGTGTTGCGCCGGGCACCCGGTTGTCCCTGCACGGGAAGAAGAACGCCATCGGAGTGAGAGGTCAGTTCTATCATGCGCGCGAGAACCGGAGACCAGGTGACAGCTTATCGCTGGTAGATCGGCAGGTAGCGATACTCGATCGCCAGCCCCAGAATCGCCAGAGCGGTGGCGTAACTCTTTCCCGCTCCGCGTTCACTGCCGTGCTCCGGGGTCCACGCTCCGTCGGCCGATTGAATGGGAAGCAGCAGCTTGCAGATATTGGCGTGACTCTGCTCGGCATGCTCACCGCCCAGTTTGAACAGACCAACACCGGTGTAATAGACACCATAAAAGCAATAGTTGGTATCGATTCGGATCGGATGGGTCTTCAGCCAATCGGCCGCTCCGCGCGCCTCTTCGGTGTCGTGGGCTCCACAGACTTCGAGACAGCTGATGCCGACCCCGGTCAGGGTGGGAGTCGCGCCACTGCCGGGCTGATAGCCGAAGCCGCGTTTATCGGGAGTCGAGCAGTGCTTGACATACTCGATGGCTTTGTCGATCGCATCGGCGGGGACATCACAGCCAACATCCTTGGCGGCCCGGAGAGACATCACCTGCCAGCCGGTCACGCTGAGATCACTGTCGCGGCTGTCGACCTGGTAACGCCAGCCGCCCGCATGCCGTTTGTCCTTTTCGTAGGCCTGCGACTCCAGGATCAACCGGATGGCGAGTTCGAGGGAACGTTTGAGCAATTTGGCCTGGGCCTCGTCGACCATGCCGATGGCCTCCGCCAGCATCAGAGTGCTGATGCCGTGGGCGTACATCGGGCCGTGACTGCGCTTGGCGATGAGCATCCCGTTGTCCTCCTGGCGGGAGATGACCCAGCGGATGCCTTTATTGATGATGTCCCCGTAGGGGCCTTCGCCCGGGATATGACCAGCAGCCATGTAGGCCATGCAGGCGAGCGATGTGGCAGCGGTACACTCGCCGTAGGAGTCGGCTCGCCACGCTCCCTCGGGGAGCTGTGCGGACGCGAGAAAGTCGAGAGCCCGGACGATCGCATCATCGACCTTACGCTGAGTGTCGACATCGATCGCAGAGGAGACAGCGCTGCGTCCCAGCAATGCCCCTGCCAGAGCCGCTTGCATCGCATTCCGTCGAGTCAGTTTCATGGGGCGGTTCCTGACTCGGCGGGGGCTGGGGAGCCCGGAAGTTCAGGCTGCTGTGACCGGGAGATTTCATCGAAATAGCGACGGATCAGCTGGGAATAATCCCCATCGGGCCGCTTGCGGGTGGCCTGCAGAATTTCAGTCTTGAGAGATCCGGGGAGCTCGCCCCAGTTGCGGGTGGTGAGTCCTTTCAAGTGGTTTTCCAGCTCCACGATCCGGGCTTCGTCGGCGTTGCCAAAGTCGCTCTGGTTGGTGGCCTGGGACTCCTCATTGGAGTCGGACTTCCCGGCGGAACTGGGTTTGCCGGGTTCGCCGTTGGGCAATCCGAACTGACTCATCGCCTTTCGCATGTTGGCGGCAGTTTGTTTGAGCTGGTCTGAGGCTTTATCCCCCGAGCCATTTTTGCCTTGTTGACGGGAGCTGTCAGGCGACTTCCCATCGTCGGGTTTGACTTCGCTGCTTCCGTCGGCGTTCTCGCCAGCTTTGGCCGATTGACTGGATTCTCCCTCCCGCTGGGAATCACTCTTGGTCTTCTCTCCGTCGGCCGACTCTTGCGGCTCGCCATTGGGTTGGCCTTCGCCGGGTTTCTGGCCAGTGGTTCCATGGGCGTTGCTCTGGGCGAGCTTCTTTCCAATTTTGTTCAGCTGCTGAGCGGCTTGCGCAACGTTCAGGGCACCTTCAGGCGGAACCGATGAGTTTCCTCCGGGGCTGGGGGGAGGTGGTTCTGCCTGGCCCTCGCCCGCTTTCCCGGACTCGGGGGTACCAGCTTCAGGTTTCGCCGGGGCGGGCGGAGTTGTTGAAGAAGCCTGATCGGGTGTGGGTGTTCCCTGTTCCGAAGAGTCTTTCCCCGCGGGCAATTTGCCAGCTTCTCTCAGGGCCATGGCCGCATCGCTGGCTCGTTCGGCTGCTAACTGAGGATTGTTGTCACGCAAGCTCTGCTTCGTGGCCAGCATCGCCTCTTGCGCCCGGTGTGCCGAAGTGCCCGACTCCTGTGCTTCCTGAGCCTTGGTGTCTTGCTGCAGAGGCTGCATGCCGAATGATTCGGCGACCTGGGCGAGTTCGTTCGTCAGTCGCTCCGTTTCTTTTTGCAGCTGCTGTTGGGCCTGCTGCTGGGTCTCGCGCCGACCGGTGGAAGACTTCCCGATCTCGCTGACTTTCGTGGAGAGTTCAGCTTGTCGCGCGGCAAGTTTCTCTGAACTGGCGGCCAACTCTTCGTTCGGGCCGCCGAGGCTCTTGGGTTGTTTGCGGAGCAACTCGGCTGCCTCGTCTCCGCGCTGAACGGCGGACTGTCCCGACTCAGCTGCGGTGTCGGGACTGCCAGTGGTCAGTTGTTGAAGAGCGGATTGAGCCTGATCGGCGAAGAGTTGAGCGGCTTTGGTAGCGGCCGATTCTTTGCCCGACTGAGCTTCGGAGTTCAGGGCCAGTTCACGGGCAGCCAAAGCGATTCGCTGCTGCTCTTCGATGGCCTTGGAGACCGATTCGACGATCTGAGGCGAAGTAGGCTCCGCGGAATCAGCAGGAGGCATGTCGGTGGCGGGCGTCTCGGTCGAGGGGGCCTGAGCTGGTTGGGCATTGTCCAGTGTGGTCTCTGCGGGAGCTGCAGGCGATGGAGTTCCCTCGGCAACGGGCGTCGTCGAATCAGGTTCAGTTGCCGCTGGTGGAGTTCCTTCCGCAGGGTTAGTGGACTTCCCGGCGGAGCGTTGTGCCTCACGCGTCAGGGCTACGCTGAGCTGATCTTCCTGACCCGCGAGTGCACCAGCCTGATCCAGGAGATTCTGCAGACGACCGATCAATGCCCCTTGAGCGGCGCTAACCAGCTCGGGGCGTTTGTAGATCAGCTGGTCGAGATCCTGCGTCAGCTTCTCATGCTGAGACAGCAGCATCTCCTGCTGTTGTTTCTCCTCATCGGCTGAGAATGGTGTGGGGGAATCGGGTGTCCGCTCCGCTTCGGGGATCTCCGCAGCGTCGCGGCGTTCCTCAAATTGCTCGGTCTCTTCGGCCAGCTTCTCGGTACGGTTCGCCAGTCGTTGCAACTCGAACAGATCCCGCTCCAGTAACGACAACTGTTCATGCCGAGTCTGGATTGTGAGCAGTGAATTTTCCGCCGCGTTCAAGTGGGTGACAACTTGCTTGAGGACATCTGACTTGGCGGGCAGATCGGTGGTGGTCGGAACCTGGGATGTCTTCTCTGCGGCGGGAAGGATGTCGTCTGCGACGACCTGCTTCAGGGGAGCAGCCAACTTCTCAAAGAGGGGATGATTGGCAAACGTCGCAGCGAGTTTCTCGCCCTTGTCAGCGATCTCGCGTTGCGTGTCAGCCAGTGGGGTGGCCTGAGTATCCTGTTCAAATGGTTTGCTGTCGGTGGCCGCCTTGTCGACGGTCTTCTGTAACTCCTGTACTTCGGCGCGGGTGGTGATGACTTCGTTCCGAAGATGTTCGAGCTGATTCTTCCACTCCTCACGTTCCTTGGCGATTTCTTCAAATCCGTAAGGCAGCGAGTCCTGGTGAATGCGAACCATGCGTTCGGAGGTCCAGGTCTCGTTGGGACCGGGGATCTGGCGTTCATCGGCGGCGCGGGCTCTTAGCGTAATGACCTCATTGGGAAGCAGTCCGAACTCCGCGAGGCTGACCTGGAATGCCTCTCCAAGCTCTTGTGTTCCCAGCTTTGAGGCCTCGACGGGAATCGTTTTCAAGACCTTGCCTTCGGGGAAGTTCTTGATCTGCAACTCCAGAGCGGCAAGGCCGACATCATCCGTGGTATAGACGGGAACCGAGATAATTTCGTCCGGGCGGGCCGTGCCTTGCTCGTTGTTGTCGGCGAACTCCACTGTGGGAGGCTGGTCGATGCGGAGATCGAGGCTGCGAATAGGTTCCTTGGGATTGTCGAGACCGAATTCGTCGACCGCGTACAGAATAAATCGCCCGGGGCGGTCGGCCTGGAAAGCGATCTGGGCAGACTTCTGATCGGCGTCCAATGGCAGTGGATCGATGGCGCGGATGATCCAGCCAGGAAACTTGCCTCGCAGGTGTTCGGGAATGACGAGTGCTGCCTCGGCGGTTTTCAGATAGAGAGCTTCCGGGGAATCCTCTTCAATTTTCGCCGCTTTTGCTGCGGCGGTGTCATTGGCTGATTC
>QWOR01000147.1 GCA_003669575.1 Planctomycetota bacterium
CGCGACCGCTTCAAGGAAGCCCCTGATCGCTACATCAGCACACGGGTCGTTCTCGACCTCGACCTGATCGAGACCGTCACCCGCTGATGACGAGTCGTTCCCCAACCGGCTCGAACTCGAAGTAGTCGTCTTCCGAGATATCCGGAATCCCGACGACCAGAACCCGCATCCGGCCCCTGGCTCCGTGAACGACTCCGGGCGGGATATGGACGAGTGAGCCCTTCGACACGGGCTGCTCGATTCCATCCAGAACAACGCTGCCACTCCCCTCGAGCACGTAATACAGCTCGGTCGACCGTTTGTGGTAGTGCAGCTTCGCCCCGTCGATATCGACTGCATGAACCCAGGCTGCGGGCGACAGGGTCGCGTCCTCACGACTGATCAGCCGGTCCCGCCAGCCACACGCACTCCGCTCTCGAGGAGTATGCCCCTCATGGCGAACGAGCAGGGGGCCAACATCCGGAGACGATTTCGATGAATCTCCCATGAACACCATCTCCCAGCCAGAGCCCGCAGCCGCGTTTTCCCCGAAAAAGGCGACTGTCAGATTGCCTGACTAATTACTTCCTCGCCCGCGCATACCTCACACGACAGCCGATCGCCCTGGTCTCCTTAGTCTTCAGCGGCGTCCCCTTCAGGATCGACTCAACCGCTGGCTCAAGATAGTTCTCTGTCACAATCGCGGGGTCGCTGTTGTCGTCCATCCCCCCCATGTAGACGATCTTGCGATCGGGCCCCAGCACGTAAAACTCCGGCGTATAGGTCGCTCCAAAGTCCTTCGCGATCTTCTGGGATTCGTCAAACAGATACAGATACGGGAACTTCTTGCTCTCCGCCCGTTCCTTCATGTGCTCGAGGTTATCCTCCTCGATGCGATTCACATTGATCGCCACCACAGCGACATCCTCAGCATGATTCTTCGCAAAGGCGATGATTCGATCCTCGTACTCAGCGGCAACTGGACAGCTGTTACAGGTGAAGACCACGACGACGACCTTGGTGTCCTTCAGGTCCGCCAGCGAGTGCGTCTTGCCATCGGCTCCTGGTAGGTCACTCCATACCGGAGCCGGGTCACCCACATTCAGCGCCGAGTTAAACTCACCGGCTGAGACGTTCCCAAATATCACCAGCAGACAGAAACACCCGATTCCCAATCGCATAGTCACAAGCCTTCAAAGTGTTGCGATCCGCTGGACACCAGAGGAAATGAGCTTCACTACAACTCGGACAGACCAGTGGAGAGTCACCTGTCCATAGCACTCTGAGGCTACGTCAGACGCCTGCGTATTTCAATCATCAATGAACGCATCACATTACTCATTAGGCCACATCACTCATCTCATCAGATTCGTCGACCAAATGATGAATCTCTATTTACCGAGTACTCGATTCTTTATTTGACGCAGCATACGACGTGGATGTCGCTTGAACCACCAGAAATAGGTCATCAGATCGGGATTGAGTAGCTGCTTCAATCGATCGTAGCCATTCGGAGCAACCCCTGGGTTGGCACTGGGACGCCCCACCACAACAATCTCCGTTTGCATGATCCCAGAGGTTGGTACTGCTCGTGTACTGGAATGGAGGACCTCGTACCCTGTATTCACAAAGAGAGCTTGAAGGGACTGCTCCGTGAAGAAATTGACGTGCGTCACGGGCTCAGGCTGTAAGGGAGCTGCTCGCCAGATTTCATGCGGTACTGCCACAAGATGCGCCCCCCTCGGCTTGAGCAGGCTACGCAATTGCCCCATGATTTCTCTCGGTTCTGCCACATGTTCAATCACATGGGAAGAAATGATGAAATCAAACGGCTCGATATGTTCCGGCAGGTCATCAAGGGTATCTCCAAGACGTGTCACGCCGGGAACTGTCTCATGAACATAATCGACTACAAAGCAATCAGCACCTCGCTCGACAAATCGTTGCATGAGCCGCCCATCCCCTCCACCAAAGTCGAGGACACGAACTCGGCCCGCTTGAGGCCAGAGGGGCAGCACGGGCACAATGATCTCATTGCACCTCCGGATGTTCTCCTCACTATCCAGCCTGGGTTTAACCTCTGGGCTTTTGATACTGGTCAGAAAACGATACTTATTATCGATATCGGCGGCCGTGGGGCGAGGAGAGTAAATCACGAAGCCGCATTGACGGCAACCAAGGCTTTGAGCAGTAAAATCCGTACTTCCTGGCAACCACACTTCAAAGACGACCCGCATACGTCGACGAAAGATCGGGTCCATCCCGGCCATTGACTCCACAGTCCAAGTCTTTCTTCCCAAAACCTCCCATTCATGAGACTGACAGACTGGACATACTGGGTCAATGTTCATGGATTCAGATTCAGACGAGTTCACCAATATGACCTCGTCGGACATTCCGATCATTGAGGTCTGCCGCCACACTGCGTTTCTAACTTCATGGAATCGTTGAGCTCTGTCAACACTCAATTGGACAAAGCCTTCGAGCAACATCGAACGATCCCCCTGTCCTCGAAGACCGCAACTTAGAACAGACTGCTCACCTAACCAACTGGTATTTGCCGTGGCGGCTCATCCTCCCGAAGTTTCTCCTTGGCCACTTCAATCGCCACGGCCCCCCCGTGCGTGTCGTACTCATCGTCGATACGAGAAATCAAACCATCGACAAATTGAAAATGCATGTTGATCCGCACTGGCGCACAAGCAGTTCCCTTCAAGCTGCAATACACGACCCAGCGGGCATGGACACGATCTTCCCCTTCCAGATACTCCAGCTCGGTATTGTTCACGTCGTCAAAAAAATCAAAGAAGGCATCGAGCCACTTTTGTAACCCATCGCGTCCCTTCCAGATCCCGACAAACGGAGCCATCGCCGGATCACCCGGGCAATGAAAAACGAACTCCTCTGCCAGATAATTCTCAATCTCCGGCAGCATTTTTCGCTTCAGCGAGTCAAACGAATCCACCCACTTCTTCGCAATCGTGACAATATCGATTGTCAACGAGTCGACCGAGATTCGGCTCTCTGGTGTGGAAAGTGCTTCGGCGAGATTCAGCAGCGTGCTCATGTCGAGACTGCCGCCGTGCTCCGCCTTGCGAATCAGGCGTTCGGTGTATCCCGACAACTTCGCCAGACGGACTTGAGTCCACCCCAGCGCCAGTCTCAGCTTACGAAGCTCATGCCCATTGACCACTACGAAACGTGAATTCGAACTCATGACTTCCTTTCGGATGGTCTCCGCGTGTAGACCCCGAATGATCACGACAAAACCAGGCTCCTCCCCGAAAGCACACGGGCAAGGGCGTGAGATTAATCCGCTGTCGCATAACCGTGCAATGCACTTCCACGAGGAGAGCGGCAACATTCCTTCCCTCCACATCGTATGTGCCAGCGAGAGCCTGTTAGAATCGAGTCACAACAGCAAGTCGAGAGGTCGAGTTTTCCCCGGCCACCGGATAAGCAGCACATGAGTCACACAAAGGCCACAGAGTGGCATTGCCTCCCCCTGGAATCGGTAACACAGAACCTCACCGTCGATGTTCACCAAGGGTTGGACCAGCACGAAGTCGAACGCCGTCGTCTACGTGACGGCAGCAATGTGCTCAAGGAATCTCCGCCCACTCCGATCTGGAAGCGTTTGCTCCTCCAGTTCCACAATCTGGTGATCTGGATTCTCATCGTAGCTGCCGTCATCTCGGGCATCATGGGGGAATGGGCGGACACCCTGGCAATTCTGGCGATTGTCCTCCTCAATGGAGTCCTCGGTTTCATCCAGGAGGAGCGGGCAGAAAGAGCTCTGGCCGCCCTGCAAAAGCTCTCGAAACCTATGGCCAAGGTCCGTCGCAGCGGTTCGGTTCAACTTGTGCCCGCATCCGAACTCGTGATCGGAGATTGCATCGAACTGGAAGCCGGTGACAACATCCCCGCTGACTCCCGCTTGCTGACCGCATTCAGCTTCCAGACCCAGGAAGCCGCGCTGACCGGAGAGTCACTGCCGATCGAGAAAGACACAGCCTGTCAGCTCGACGAGAAAACACCACTGGGGGATCGCCTCAACATGGTTTACATGGGGACGATCTGTTCCGCAGGACGCGCGACAGCTGTAGTCATAGCCACCGGGATGCAAACTGAGCTGGGACATATCGCTGGCCTGCTGCAACGAGCCGAACGCGAGATGACGCCACTGCAACGCAGGATGGAAGAGTTGGGGAGAGTACTGGTCGCGGTATGTCTCGGACTCGTCTCGGTCATTTTCGTCATGCAGTTATGGCGTGGTGGCAGTCCACTGGAAATGTTACTGGTGTCCGTCAGTCTGGCTGTGGCTGCTGTTCCCGAGGGTCTGCCCGCCGTGATCACACTCACGCTCGCTCTGGGTCTGCAGCGGATGGTCAAGCGGAACGCTCTCGTGCGAAGACTGCCCAGTGTGGAAACTCTCGGTTCGGTCACCGTCATCTGCTCTGACAAAACGGGCACGCTGACCCGTAACGAGATGACCCTCCGCGAAGTGGTTACCGCCAACGCTCGGTACCAGATCACAGGAGCGGGTTACATCCCTCAAGGCCAATTCCTCAAAACATCGAGGGTTCCTGCCAGTAGTGTGTCACTTGGGAGCGAGGCGGTCTCTCCACAACAGGAGCCGGAACTGATCCAGCTGCTGACGACTGCTGCTCGCTGTAACAACGCCACCGTCCGCCCACGCGGTGCTGGGAACGAGGGCTGGCAAGTCGTCGGTGATCCCACGGAGGGCGCCCTGCTTGTCGCAGCGATGAAAGCGGGTATCGCTACTCATGACTCCAATCACAAAGTCCTGCTGGAGATCCCCTTCGACTCCGAACGCAAAGCCATGTCGGTCGTTGTCCGCGATTCCGACAACCTGATCATCATGCACACCAAGGGAGCCCCCGAGGTGATCCTGTCAAAGTGTACCGACGAGCGAGTAGGAAGCTCCGTTGTCTTGCTCACTCAGGCTCGGCGTGACGAGATTCTGCGAGCCAGCTCAGCCATGGCGGGTCAGTCGCTCCGGGTTCTGGCTCTGGCCTGCCGCGAGCATCTCACCCCTGGCTCCGACGAGTTCCGCGAGGAGGCGCTAACCTTCGCCGGGCTTGTCGGCATGATCGACCCGCCACGCGAGGATGTGCGTGATGCCGTTCTGCAGTGTCAGGTGGCCGGCATTCGTCCCGTCATGATCACCGGCGATCACCCCGAGACCGCGCTGGCGATCGCCACGGAACTCCACATCGCCGGTCCGCAGGATCGCGTCATCTCGGGGCAAATGCTCGACGCACTGTCCGACCAAGATCTCGCCGCCGAAGTGGGGGTGATCCCGGTCTATGCCCGTGTCACGGCGGAACACAAGCTACGGATCGTCAATGCACTAAAGGCTAGCGGCCAGATCGTGGCCATGACCGGAGACGGAGTGAACGATGCTCCAGCAGTCCGTGCAGCGGACATCGGCATCGCGATGGGCGTGACAGGGACTGATGTGACCAAGGAAGCTTCGGACATGGTCCTGATGGACGACAACTTCGTGTCGATTGTCAGTGCCATCGAAGAGGGCCGCGGCATTTTTGACAACATTCAGAAGGTCGTACACTTCCTGCTCGCATGCAACACCGGCGAGGTCTTGCTGATGTTTGCTGCCACCCTGCTCGGCTGGCCAGTCCCGTTGATGGCAATTCAGATTCTCTGGATTAACCTCGTGACCGATGGCCTTCCCGCGCTGGCGCTGGGGATGGAGCCACCCGAAAGAGACATCATGAACCGTCCTCCGCGCCGGCCCGACGAACCCGTTCTAACGAGAGAGCGCGGCCTGTTGATACTGGCTCATGGTCTCCTCGTGGCGACAGCTGCCGGACTCGGTTTCTGGATCGTCTACCAGGGCGAA
>QWOR01000099.1 GCA_003669575.1 Planctomycetota bacterium
AACAAACCACCCAGCCCAGACATTCCCGCATGCTAAGAGGTTCAGGGCAAGCTGCCCAGAGAGGAAACCGTTGAGTGATCTCGTGGTGATCTGCAGATGGTCACGACCTCTCGGCAGAATACAAATCGCCCTGACGAAATCATTTCCGTCAGAGCGATTGGAGACAATCCGCAATGAGACAGAGCCGTCGTGTACTATGGCAGTTCGCGAATCCGGATGTTCTTCATATCGATCGGAGCTCCTTCGCTTTCGAGGCAAAGAAAGCCGGTGTTGGGTTTACAGCCGGTACCGCCGGAGACTTCTTCGCCGTTCACCCACAGGCGGACTTCACCGTTGATCGCGCGAATGTAGTAGTGGTTCCAATGCCCGATACCCTTGCTGAGTTCCTTCCGGGGGAAGGCACGCTGGCTGTCTTTGGGGGCGGGGGCCTTCGGCTCAAACGGGATCATCGTCGAGGTCCCGACGGGAAAGACGTCGCCGTTGGTGGTGAACCAGTCAGACTTCTTGCCGTTCTTCTTCTCGTACTCTTCACCGTATCCATGGTCGAGGATCTGGACCTCGATGCCGCCGGGGGGCAGCTGGTTGGGCTTCAGGTCTTTGAAGGCTTCGTCCGGAGCCCAGAGGAAGATGCCCGAGTTGCCGCCCGACTTGTTATGACGCCAGGTCGCGACCAGCTCAAAGTTCGTGAACTTCTTCTTCGAGCGGGTCACTCCGACGGGTGTTCCCTTGCAGTGCACTTCGGTCCCGTTCCACTGGAACGTGTCGGGATCGGTGTTGATTGTGTCGAAGTCGGCAGCAGTCAGATCGACCCAGCCGGGGCCGGAACCATCAATGAAGGCCTTGGTCACGACCGAGTCATCGGCGGTCAGCGCCGTCGCGGCGATCAGGAACAGGCAGGCGAGCGAGAATGATTTCATCAGAGGATTCCCTGAGGGATGTAGAGTGTCGATGAAACAAAGCCCACCGGGGAACCCAGTGGGCTTTGACGGGTCGTACAGAAACAGAATTACTTCGCGGCGTCGAGCTTCTTGATCTCGATGTTGCGGAACTCGACAGCATCCCCGTGTCCGGCGAAGCCAAAGTAGCCCGACTTGAGGTCCTTACCAGGATGAGGCTTGTTCTCCAGGAACTCCGTCACCTCCGCCACGTCACCATTGAGGATCAGCGAGCCGTTCAGCTCGACCTTGATCTTTGAGCCCTGCACGGTCACTTCCTGGAAGTTCCATTCACCGACCGGACGGAGGTAACCGCGATAGGCCGGGATCATGCCGTAGACCGACCCATGAGTCTGGCGAGGGTCGATGGACTTGTAGCTGGAGTGCTCGGTGTCGAGGATCTGCAGCTCCGTCATCCCTTCAAAGGCCGCATTTCCCTTGCCGGGATAGCGAATTGCGAGTCCGTTGTTGCCTGCGACTGGCAGCTTGAACTCAACACGAGCGACGAAGTCGGCATACTCGTCTTTGGTATGCAGCACGCCACCCGTGCCCGGCTTGCAACGGATCGCTCCGTCGACCACTTCGTAGTTATTGACCTCACCGGCCCAGCCCGACAGATCCTTGCCATTGCACAGGCTGGTGTAACCTTCATTGTGGTGGGAACGCAGAATTTCGTTGGCTTCGACCGGGCCGATCTCACGCACCTTGATGTTCCGCCAGCGGATCTCTCCGCCGTGGGTCTGCAGCTGGATGGGGCCGCGGGCGACCAGCGGGGCCTTCCGATCCCAGTAGTTCTCCATGATGGCGTGATCGACAATGTGCTTGCCGTTCAGCCAGACACTGGTGCGGGTTCCGACCTGCTGAATCTTGAACTCGTTCCACTCGCCAAAGGGACGGTCAGCGATCTCGGTGGGATCCTTGCCGGGAGCCCCGGGGGAGTTGTTCCACAACCCGCCCGAGCCCTTGTCCTGGCCAGGAGAGGGATTCTCTTTCTTGTGGTTCCAGATCTGGACCTGAGGATTCGACTTCAGGTAGATGCCGCTGTCAGCCACGGGGATCGTCTTGTAGTCAATGACCAGTTCGTAGTCGGAGTAGAGCCGGTCGGTGGTCAGGTAAACCCCCTCGCCGTCATTAATCAGCTCGCCATCCTTCGCCGACCAGTGCTTGAGGGCGTCGGCCTGCCACTCCGCCATCTTGGCGGCCCGTTCCGCTTCCGGCATCTCAGCCAGCTTGCGGGGGTCCATCGTGTATTCGCCGTGCCAGCCCGACAGATCATAGCCGTTGAAGATCGACTGGAACTCGCTCTTAGGGCACTTGTCCTCACCAAATGACACGGCAGCCATCGCGACCGTGAGACAGATTCCAATCCAACTCGTTCGTTTCAAAGTTCTCTCCTCCAGCAGCTGAGTTCATGTCGCAACCCGACACCTTGCGATCAAACGCGGGGTGTCGTCGCATCAACGTAAGTCGTTCTGTCTGAATCGTACCGAGCGAGGCAAAGAGCGGGTAGCGTCAGGGGAAAGGGTCATCGCTCTTTGAGGGAGACGAGATCGCCGAGCGAATCGCATCCGACGAAGGGAGGATGAAAACCTCGAGCCATGACGCTTCCGGCACGATTGTGTAGGATTCTTACTCGCAACATTTATCACGCAACACAGGTTTCTCAGCCATGAAGATCGCCGCCGTTCAGATGGACTTCCAGATCAAGGACAACGCCGGAAACGTGGAGCGCATGATCGGCAAGCTGAAGACTGCCGTCGGTGAGGGCGCTCGGCTGGTGATCTTCCCGGAGTGTGCGGTGCCGGGCTATTGCTTTGATTCTTTGGCTGAGGCCCTGCCCTACGGCGAGTCGGTCGACGGACCGGCGGTGGCTGCGATGACAGCTGCGTGCAAAGAGCTGAACTGCTACACGATTTTCGGAATGCTGGAGCGAGTGGGCGAGCAGGTGATCAATGTCGCCGTGTTGACCGGACCAAAGGGCGTGATCGGGGTCTACCGTAAGGTGCACCTGCCCTACCTCGGTGTCGACATGTTCACGACACCGGGCGCCGAGCCGTTTGCACTGCATGAGATCGAGGGCCTGAAGATCGGCATCCTGATCTGCTACGACGCAGCCTTCCCGGAAGCCACGCGGACGCTGGCGTTGCTTGGGGCAGATCTGATTGCCCTGCCCACCAACTGGCCCCCGGGAGCAGAGATCATGTCGAGCTGTTCGATTCCCTGCCGCGCCATGGAAAATCAGGTCTATTTCGCAGCTGTCAACCGTGTGGGCGAGGAGCGGGGCTTCCCGTTCATTGGCGAGAGCAGCATCTGCGCTCCGAACGGAAAATTCATTTCGAGGGCTCAGGGCACAGATGAGGCGATTCTGTACGCCGATGTCGACCCCATGATTTCGCGACAAAAACGGATCGTCCGTGTTCCCGACAAGCATGTCATTGACCGGCTGGGCGACCGGCGACCCGAGTTTTATGGTGCCTTGACCCAGCCACACAGCCACCCGACTCCGCGGGAAGATTACAACCGGAAATGATCGATGCTGGGCATTCGCACATCGCCATATCCTCTCGTCTCTTGAAGGCTGAGACTGCCGAGGTCAACAACTCTGTTGCCTGTGGATCACACGGCGCCTACAATGTAGCAATGGCTACATTCGCAAAAGCTCGTTCTTCGTACTTGATCGCAGGCATCGTTTGCCTGCTGACAATCGGATGCTCCCCTACTCCGTCGTCCGGTCCATCTGGTCAACCAGCCGGAGCTGACAAGAGGCTGAACGTCGTGTGTACGGTCAGCATGGTGACTGACATTGTGCAGCAGATCGCCGGCGAACATGCTGAGGTCAGCGGCCTGCTGAACGAGGGGGTTGACCCGCACGTCTATGTTCCGACGACCAGTGATACCAGCCGGGCGATGAAAGCCGATCTCGTCTTTTATTGCGGACTGCATCTCGAAGGAAAAATGGTCGATGGGTACGAATCCCAGCGAAAGAAAGGGAAGCCATACTTCGCCGTCACGGACGGGATCCCCCACGACAAGATTTTGACTTCGGATCTGGTCGCGACGGCTCATGACCCGCATGTCTGGGGGGATGTCCAGCTGTGGATGAACTGTGCCAGCGAAGTGGAGAAAAGGCTGTCGGAAGTCGATCCGGCTCACGCAGCGGACTATGCCGCCAACTCCGCTCGATTGCTGGAAGAACTGAAGCAACTCGACTCTTACATCCGCGAGGTCATTGCGTCGATTCCCGAACCGCAGCGGACGCTGGTCACTGCACATGACGCCTTCGGCTATTTCTCGCGAGCTTACAATATCCGCGTCAAAGCTGTGCAGGGGATCTCGACCGACTCGGAAGCCGGGATGAAGGACGTGAATCACCTGGTCTCGTTTCTGGTCGAAAACAAAATCCCGACCGTCTTCGTCGAGGCCAGCGTCAACGAGAAGGACCTGCGAGCTGTGATCGAAGGAGCTCAGCAGCAGGGCTCGAACGTGCAGATTGGCGGCACGCTTTACTCCGACTCGATGGGCCCCAAGGGGACGTACGAGGGGACCTACATCGGCATGCAGGACCACAACGCGACGCTGATCGCGAGGTCATTGGGTGGCCAAGCCCCCGAACGCGGCTGGAAGGGGAAGCTCAAGTCCCCAGTCCGGTGAGCATTACGCCAGAATGTCGTGAATCGGTTCGACTTCTTCGACGCCGACGAGTTTCTGGTTCAGGCCTCCAAAGAAGTAGCTGAGACCGTTGGGGTCGAGTCCCATCTGGTGCAGGATCGTGGAATGGAGGTGTTTGACCTCCAGACGTTTTTCCACCGCCTTGCTCCCCAGTTCATCGGTTGTGCCGTAACTGGTGCCGCCCTTGATGCCTCCGCCCGCCATCCAGGTCGTAAAGCCGAAGCAGTTGTGATCGCGGCCGGTCCCCTTCTCGTACTCGGCGGTCGGCTGTCGCCCGAACTCGCCGCTCCAGATGATCAACGTTTTGCTCAGTAGTCCCCGCTGCTTGAGGTCAGCCAGCAGCCCTGCGATCGGCAGATCAGTCTCGCCCGCATGCAGGTTGTGGTTGAAGGCCAGATCCGAGTGGGCATCCCAGTTATCGTCGTTGTGGGCACCTCCGGAATAGATCTGCACGAACCGCACGCCGCGTTCGACCAGCCGCCGGGCCAGCAACAGCTGTCGCCCAAAGGCAGCTGTCTTCGGGTTATCGAGCCCATAGAGCTTCTGTGTGGCCTCGGTTTCCTGTGACAGGTCGACCGCTTCGGGGGCATGGGCCTGCATCTTGTACGCGAGTTCGTAGCTCGCGATGCGTGCGGAGAGGTTCGAGTTGTCGGCACGGGTCATTTCGTGCTCGATGTTCGACTCACGCAGCGTGTCGAGCAGTCGTCGCTGGGCGGCGGTCGTCAGGCCCGCCTGCGGTGCGAGATCGAGGATTGGGTTTCCCTGGGATCGCATCACGGTGGCCTGATACGTCGCAGGCATGTAGCCGCTGCTCCAGTTCTTTGGCCCGCTGATGGGCCCCCCACGGGGATCGAGCATCAGACAGAAGCCCGGCAGATTCTCGTTGACGGTCCCGAGTCCGTAATTGAGCCACGAGCCGAGACATGGGCTCCCGCTGAGAATCTTGCCGGAGTTCATCATGAGCATCGCCGAGCCGTGAATCGGGCTATCGGCGGTCATGGAGTGCAGAAACGCGATATCGTCGACATTCTGGCCAAGGTTTGGAAAGAGGTCGCTCACCCATTTTCCACATTCGCCGTACTGTTTGAACTTCCAGCGAGGCTCGACAATCCGTCCCTCGTTCTTCCGCCCGCCGCGTCCAAAGGTCTTCACAGCCACGGTTTGATTGTCGCGTCCGACCATGTCGGGCTTGTAATCGAACGTATCGATATGACTCGGACCGCCATAC
>QWOR01000119.1 GCA_003669575.1 Planctomycetota bacterium
TATGACGACAAAACCATCGGCGCGAGTCGTCGACGAGAGTACCGACGCACCGCTCAGAGCCAGTGGCTCAATCCCCTCTTCCGTTTGACGCACGCGACAATAGTCTACGCGGCCAATCGCAGAGACCAGCTTGCGGGCCATTCGTTCCGTTGAAGAGCGGTAGGGCCAGCCGATCGATCGCCCCCCCATGCGGCGAATCGCACGACCCGCGAAGAAGTCGTATGCACATAGGCACGACACCGGGTTTCCAGGGAGCAACACCACGAGGACTTCTCCAATGTGTCCCAGTCCAGCGGGGCTGCTCGGTCGCATCGCGATGCCGTGAATCGGCAGCTCACCGAGCTCTGCGACCAGCTGGGGGGCATGGTCTTCCGCTCCGACACTTGAACCTCCCGAGATCAAAATGATATCTGCTCCGGGAGCCAGCAACGCTACTCGAATCGCAGCTGCGTCGTCATTCAGGTGCTGAATACTTTCGATTACTCCTCCATCGCGTGCGACCAGCCCGAGAAGCTGGAATGAATTCGAGTCATAAATCTGGTAAGGGCCGCATGGCTTGCCGGGCTGTACTAACTCATTGCCTGTCAGGAGGATTCGCACGCGCGGCTGGCGATGTGCATCGAGATTCGCGTGTCCCAGAGAGGCTGCGACCGCGACATCCTGTGGGCGCAGTCTACGCTCGGCAGGTAAGACGATCTGGCCGACAGAGATATCTTCACCCACTCGACCGATATGTTTGCCCCGGGGGATGGCGTCGGTGACTTCAATCCCGGTCGGCGTTTCCCGGGTGTTCTCGACGGGGATCACGGCATCGGCTCCCGCAGGGACGGGGGCTCCTGTCATGATGCGGACACAGGTGCCGGCGATGACTGTCGCGCTGCAGGGGCGGTTCGGGTAGCTTTCACCGAGGACGCGAAACTCTGCGGGGGAGTAGTTGCTGGAACCAATTGTCTCGTCAGCTTGCAGAGCAAAACCATCCATCGCAGCCCGGTCGAAGGCGGGGACATTCGATCCTGCGACCAGCGGTTCTGACAACACGCGACCTGTCGCCTGAGCGAGAGGCACTCGTTCGCAAGAGAGCGGATTCGCCAACTGATCCAACCATGCCCACGCAGCATCAACCGTGTGCCGGCTGGCGAAGCCTCTCATGCGGACATCGCGGTGGGATGGTGAGGACATAGACGCGATTTTGGGACAGTGACCACAGACCATCGGGAGTACGCTGGCCCGCTGAATGTTATGCCACGGGGCCATCGGGGAAGAGCTGCGAGACACTGGTTCGGTCATGGATGGAGCGGATCGCCTCGGCGAACAAGTTGGCCACCGAGACGACAGTCACATTGGGAGGCAGCGCAGCGTCTGGTCCCTCGATCGTATCCGTCATGAACAGCTGTTTGATCGGGCTGGCTGCGATCTTCTCCCCCGCGTCACGAGCGAGAACGCCGTGAGACACTGCGGCGTAGATGTCTTTGGCACCGCGGCTTTTGAGGACATCGGCCATCGAAATCAGCGTGCCGCCGGAGATTGTAAAGTCGTCGACAATGAGAACGTTCTTGTCCTTCACATCGCCGATGACTTCGAGCACGTGGGCGGTTTCCGTATGGTCGCGACGCGTCTTGTTCCCGATGGCGACCGGCACGCCCAAATAATTGGCGAAGGCTGACGCACTCTTCGCGAAGCCGATATCGGGGCTGCAGACGACGAGATCGGTCAGGCCCAGTGCCTTGATATGATCGGCCACCACATAGCGGGCGTAGAGATGATCGACCGGAATGTGGAAGAACCCCTGGATCTGCGGGCTATGCAGATCCATCATCAGGCAGCGGTCCGCCCCAGCTGCCTCGATGGCATCGGCACAGACACGAGCGCGGATTGAGACCCGCGGTTCGTCTTTCTTGTCGGCTTTGGCGTAACTGAAGAATGGAATGACAGCGGTCACCTGTGAGGCGCTGGCACGCTTCAGAGCATCGATCCAGAACAGCAACTCCATGAAGTTATCGTTGACCGGACCGTGAATTCCCTGAATCACGAAGCAGTCGCGACCCCGGACATTCTCGAGGACCCGGACGAATACGTTCCCTTCGCTGAAGTAGTGGGCCTCGCTGGGGGTGAGGCGAACGCCGAGTGCCGAGGCGATCTTGCCAGCTAGATGTGGACTGGCAGAGCCCGCGATCAATGAGAGTGACCCTTGGGGCGGTTGAAACGATTTCAGACGTGGGCCGTCCGAGGACTTGGGTGGCATGGGAACACGAAAAACACAGGACAGGGAACAGAGCCAGTTATCATATCGGTACGGGGAGTTTGCACCATTGCTCGGGGTGGGAAATCGAGGGTATCCGCCGTCTCGTTGGAGCGAGTGTTACCCCTCGTGCGTGTCGCTTTCCATGGGAGGGGGCAGCGGACCCTTCAGTCCAGTCACTTCCTGCCCGGACATGTGCAGGTAAGCGACCGCTTTCAAGAGGCCAAACAGCGAGTAGCCGAAGAAGCTCAGCCCCAGAAACGTCATCACAATCCCGATCCCGGAAATCGCGAGCGAAGTGCCGATGTTCCGGTTGGACAGCGTAGCCGCGAGCGAGAAGGCATGGCTGTCTCGACCTCCCGTCTTTCGATCAGCCCAGATCCAGATATATGGCCAGAAAAAGAGGTATGCCGCGACTCCCGGAACGACCAGCAGCGATAACCCCGAAAAGATCAGCAATGCAAAGAAGGTCGGCAGCATCGTGATTTTTCTCGTTCCACCGCCACCGCGAAACGCATCCCGGATCGATGTGCGTTCACCGCGAGCAACCTTGAGAAAAAACTCCGTTTGACTGCATGTCATTGAATTGACGAGGAACATGAATCCGAGCAGCATCACCAGAAACATGGCGATCACAGACAGCTCAATGGGGATTTGAACTGCTTCTTGCAGTACCGCGAACGTTCCCACTGCCGGGATGAGGATCGACACGAGACCGAGGAGCCACAGCAGCAGATCGATGAGCGTGACTACCACCAGCATGCCCAGGTTCTGGCCGTACAGCGCCCAGGTGTCCTGAATGATCTTCGAGAAGGAAGCTGTCTGCGGAGACCAGGTTTTTTCGAGCGGTTCATCGCTCAGCTGCGGTGGATCGGCGTCAACGTCGGGGACAATCATTGGCGCCCGACAGGCCGGGCAGGAGACTTCATTCCCGACATGAAGATCAGAAACACGCAGAAGACGATCGCAATTGTCGCAACGAAATTCGATCTTCATGGAAATGGTGAGGAACTCAGGGCGATGGCAGTCTACTGCGAGGCAGTTCGCCCCGGCTTGAGCTCGATCTTCACGTATTCGTTCGGGCCGGATTTCACTTCCAGTAGATGGGTGGAACCCGGTCCGTACTTAATGGGGATGACGACTTTGGGGTCCATCGACTCCATCCAGATTCGACAGGGCCCCACTCTCGCCCCTGCGGTGTCAGGAAGATAGTACGCGACAAAATCGCCCTTCAAATTTGTGATCCCGATCGAATCTCGGGATCGTTCCTTCTTTTCATTGGCCCCCGGAATTGCCCGTTCCACGGGACTGAAGTAGACCTTCAAACCAACCGCAGGTTGACCTTCATAGGTGATGGTCCCGCTGACATAACCCAGCGGGGGCAGGTGGATCTTCGTCCCCATCATGCTCTGCATGCCAGCGTAAATCAGGTAGGCACCCACGATGATGCCCAGTGTCACTCCCCCACCTTTCAATCCGACTTCGCGGAACATGCCAGCGAAGTCAAAATTGAAACGAGGTTTGGATTCTGGCATTTCCGCCGCCCGGACTCGACTCTCTTCCATCGACCGGGACAGCAGGTCCTGGGCAACGTTCCTGGAGTTCACGGGCTCTCGTCCATTGGAGGCGTCGGATTCGCTTTTCGACCCCCACTTGCGGGTGGGGGGAGGAGCGTCAATTCCGTCGTCGAGATCGTCATCCAGCGAAAAGCCACGACCGCTTCCTTTCCCACGCGATGCCGGAGCGCCCCCACGCGATCGTGGCGGAGGCTCATCGTCGTCATCGGGCTCCGGTTCAAAGGTTGGCTTCTTACGCGGCCCTTCCATCAGGAACGAGACCGGGTCGAACTCATCATCGTCCGCAGGCTTGGAGGGAGCTTTCGCGACAGGCTTTTCCGGTGTTTTCTCGCCACCCTTGTGAGGCGCTTTGGCGTGTTTCGTCGTGGGAATTCCGTCTCCGGAGGTTGCCTCCGCTGCGATCGGCTTCGATCGTACTGGTGAGGTGGGGGCGACCTTGGGCAGCGACTTGTGCGAAGGCGCAGCTGCGCCATGCTCTGCTTCCAGAGCGGGCTGAGGCACGACGAAGCGTGTCTTGCACTTCGGGCACTTTCCGTCAGTGCCCGCAAGTTCATCCTTGATCTTCAGGACCGATTCACACTTGTCGCAGGTGTACCGAATCGTCATGGCGGCAAGCTTTGAGGAAGGAAGGACTAACCTGGGAGTTGGATTCACCCAACAAGGAACTTCACCCGGAGCTGTACAGCATACATAAGAGCAGGGCGGTTCCACGAACGTCGCAGAGCCGCCCCGCTGAAATTTTCCGGGAGAGATTACCTAGAAGGGGGTTTCGACCGGAGTGCCCTGGGCCATGTTTCCCAGGTTTCTCCAGGTACGGATGTCAATGTTCACACTGACCTGGTGGACAGTTCCATCGGCCATGCCAACCTGGACCATACCCGGGTGCAGGCTGTCAGCTTCGTCGAAGTGCAACCCAGTGTGAGGTGCGCTGCGGAAGCTGAGCAGAGTCGCTGGTCCGCCATAGGCCCAACCATCACTGCTGGTGACCAGGTTGATCGCCGCCTGATTGGGAAGTGGGTTGTTGTTGGTGACTACTGGAGCCTTGAAGACAGTCCGCTCAGCGAACATACAGACGTTCGATGTCCCGTCCGTCACGTCCGCAATGCGAGCCCCGGAGTTCACGCCAAACATACCCGCATTGAGCGAATGCTGGGTGTAAGGGGACAGTCCCACCGCGTTCACGGTCAGCTGAAGCTGAGCGGGAGTCAGCCAGTAAGTCTGACGATCAGGCTCGTTGAAGGTGATTCCGGAGCCGGTGACAGCCGCGTAGTCGTTTCCGCCCTTGGTCCAGTTGATGTCAACTCGTTGGCAGTTTGCATAAATCCCTGTTGCCAGCATCTGTGAACGGCGAGTCGGACAGTAGAAGACTTCCAGATCGGTCAACGGTGCGCGAATCAATGACTGGTCTGGAGCGAGTACGCCAGGGTTGGCATTGCCCCAGACATTCAGATTCCAGTTCCAGTAGTTGTAGAGAGCCTGCTCATCAATGTACGGGAGCAGGTGAACAGCCCAGCTGGTTCCATGCAAGGAGCTGTAGAGCGAAACCTGAGCGCTCGCTTCCGTGGGGCTGGCATAACGACCGATGGTGTCGAAAAACTGGTTGTTCCCGGGACCTGACCCACCTCCACCACCTCCTCCGCCTCCACCATTCGTATTGATGCCGAGCGGATTTGTGATCTGCCCCGGAGGGAAGATTTTGTGCGAGTCGTGGTAGTTGTGCATGGCCAGGCACAACTGCTTCAAATTGTTTGAACATGCGGATCTACGGGCAGCCTCGCGGGCTTGCTGCACGGCAGGCAGGAGCATGGCGACGAGGAGAGCAATAATGGCGATGACAACTAGCAACTCAATTAGTGTAAATCCGCGTTGACGCTTCAGACGCATCATGGCTCCACTCCTCTTGGCAGTAAGGATTGATCGACGAGAGACTTGGGTCTTCAGTCAGACTCGGTGAGAACACAGCCCGAAAGGATGTTTGCAACAGTGCCAGAGACGCTGCCCGTTGCA
>QWOR01000118.1 GCA_003669575.1 Planctomycetota bacterium
CCCGAAACCGCTTCGCAGTGTAATGCTCAGAGACTTCGCGGCTCCGCGAGAGCTTCGCCCTCCCGAGAACGACCTATCCGAACTAGATCAACTCTGGCAGAGCTGTCCCGCCTTCGGTCACCAGATACTGTGGACGACCGTTGTTATCGACGAGTGTCGCCTGATTGATATCGATATCCAGGTGCTTAAACAGCGTGGCATACAGATCGCCGAACGTCACCGGGCGGGCCACAGCTTCACCGGCGATGCGGTCGGTCGAGCCGATCACCTGGCCATGCCGCATCCCTCCACCGGCCAGCAGGGCACAGTTCACCTGGGGCCAGTGGTCGCGGCCGACGATATTGCTGATCTTCGGCGTGCGGCCGAACTCTCCGGCGATCATCACGGCACAGTCATCGGACAGACCACGTTGGTCGAGATCCTCGATCAATGCACTGACGCACTTGTCAAAGATCGGGAAATCTTCGGCCTCGCGGGCGAAGATCGAGTTGTTGGGATACCCCTCGACATTCGTGCCGCCGTGCCAGTCCCACTTGCTGTAGTTCAGCGTGACGACACGGACCCCGGCCTCGATCAGACGGCGAGCCATCAGCATGCTCTGCGGCACGCGTGGGGCGCCGTTGCTGTCGACGAAGATCGTCGGATCGCCCGTGCCATAGCGGGCGATCACAGCAGGGTCTTCCTGCGACAGGTCAAGGGCTTCGGCCAGCTTCGATGAGGTCAACAGTCCCATCGCCTGCTCAGTGAAGGTGTCGATCCCCGACATCATCATGCTTGTGTCAATTTCGCGTCGCAGCTGGTCGACACTGCGGAGTAGGGTCTTGCGGTCAGCCAGTCGGTCGAGCGTGACGCCCTGCAGGACCATGTCGTCCTTCGTCGGTCCCATCGGTCGAAATGGCGAGTGAGAGGCCCCCAGATAACCCGTCCCCGGCTCATTGTACGGTCCGTGCGAACACTGATAGCACAAGCTCACAAACGGCGGGGCCGAGACATCGAACTGCCCCTGAACCTTTGACACCATGGAGCCGAACTGCGGCCATCCGCCAGCGGGTTTCGGCAGTCGCGGGTCGCGGCCGTGAAACACCTGGCAGGCGTCGTGGTCCGCCTGATTCCCGATTAGCGAGCGTACAATCGAAAACCGATCTGAAATCCGGGCCAGCTGCGGAAACGCCTCGCAGATCTCCATCCCCGGCACATTGGTCGCGATGGGACGCCACGGTCCGGCGATCTCACTCGGAGCCTCGGGCTTCAGGTCGAACATGTCCTGATGCGGTGGACCGCCGACCAGATAAATCAGGATCACCGACTTGGGCGACTTCTTCTTCCCCGCAGCTGCTTCGGCTTTCAGAATGGATGGCAGTGACCAGCCGCTGGAGACGGTTCCCAGTGCGGCGAGCGACCCGATCGTCAGGAAGTTGCGGCGGGTGTGGCCGTCGTTCGCCGATCCCGGGGAACTCGCCAGTCCATTCAGCTTCAACATCCAGCTGCCCCCACGAAAGGTCAGTCCGACATCAAATCGGTCGTCACACAAACACATGTGTTAGCATGGATGTGTTCGCGAGTCTAGACAGGGCTCGGTGTTCTGCCGATGTTTTCGATGTATTCGCGAGCTGTGGATGCCGCTCACGGTTCACTGATGATCTTGAGCCTCGTACGTCACCAGACACTGCCGGATGAGTTCGTATGCCGATAGAACGGAGCCATCATCCCTATGGATATAATACGAGCGGATTCGGAATTGGTCTGTATCGACTCACCTGCTGTGTCAGCAAGAGCGAGTGGGGCGTCGGCACCGAGCCACAAACCGGGAACGACCAGTTGGCCAGTTCCGAAGCTGGCGACATACATAGATGCAACCGCCCAGAGACGATCTTCCTCGCTCACGCTTCGGGCTGGTAAAGACGGATTCAGCCTCTGAACCTCGTTGTCGCCGATCGGCAATCGATCACCACCGACGATGACTCAACTGCAATCAGTTCACGTCGCGTTGTGTGCGCTTCATGACTGTCTCAACCTGGCGGCGCTGGCGTTGCAGGCGAGTAAACAGCTGGGCGTAGCGCCCCTTTTCTTCGCGAACTGCGTGCTGCTCAGGAACAGGCTGTTCCTTGGGCTGCGCTGCGGCAGACTCGGTCAATTGCGGCTCAGCGGCGATCTGACGAGCGGAAGCGGGCTCGTACGTGGTGGGAGATCTCAGCGCATCGGAATCTCGCTGCTCGTGCGATTCGGGTTCAATAATGTCGTATTGAACTTGTAGAGCACGACGCTTCGAGAGTTGCACCAGGCGGTCGATCTCCTGGGCTGTGTGCTCCATCGTTCCAGCGAGCGATTCAGGAACATGACCAGAGTTCAGCTCGTCCCGGAAATGACGGACATCAAGGCTGATCTCATTGATGAAGTCGAGCAGATCCGTTTCCAGCTGTGCCGACTGCGTGGGAGTGACCGACGGGCCGAAGTCGTGCGTTATTGGCCGTTCCAGCAGGGCGTCGTCGAGAGCTCCGGTCGTACTGCCATCGGCATCGCAACAGCTTGTTCGACTGGCCTGAACAGCCATCTCCTGCATCTGCAACTGGATCAGTGGTGCATAGTCCGGGCGGGCCGGTACGGATCGAGATGCGGAGACCGATACTTGCGACTCACAGAGTCGGTCGATCAGGGCATAGGTGTCATCAACAACCAGTTCTTCAAATCCCATGGGACGGGCCGCTCCTGTGTGTTCGGCGTACGCAGCTGGTGCGTGGCAATCCGTGGTTCTGGAAATGGGCTGAGTGACGTGCGTCATCGAGCCCACCTCCAATTCGCCGCCGTACTCAAACCCTTTTCCCGGAAGTTCATCACTGTCGGGAGGAGCGCTGGGTGGAGTCCAAGGCGGATTGTGAGGGAGTTCTTCTTCCCACGAAACCGGTGGCTCAAATGCGTATGTCTCTGTCGAATCGGATAGCTGGGCTGCGGCGGTCAGGTCGGGGAGTTCGCGCGATCCCTTGAATTCGCTGGGAACGATGAACTTCTCCACCTGGAACAGCTGGTCGATCGGATGCTCCATGGGCGAATTGCCGACTTCCAGGACCGTCGATTCCGTCTCCGTCCCCGCTTCGTCTCCGACCTCATCGAACGCGGAACCGTCTTCGAGGTCGAGCTCAGTGTCGGTGTCGGCCAGTGGCTCGTCGCGGAAAGCGATCGTGTCGGAGTCGAGTTTCTGAACGAAATCCTCCAGTGGGTTCCGCTCTTCGCTGCTCGTTAGATCCAGCGGAGTGTTCCAGTGCAGCGGCAGCTCCCTCAAATCCAGCAGAGCCGCCCGCACGATCGACTCGTCCACCGGGTGTTTTTCTTCTGCGAAGCCTATCAGCAAGCTGTGGTCACAGAGCTGGTTGATACGACGGGGATTCCCTTCACTGGCGGAGCAGATCAGTTGAATGGCCTCGGGCGTAAAGACGGTGAGCCCATCGTTGCCCGCGAATCGCAGCCGGTCGCGGATGTACTGTCCTGATTCCTCGAACGTCAGTGGCTCAATGCAGACATGGCAACCCACCCGCTGGTTGAGAGCACTCATGCACGGCTCGGTCAGCAGCTCTTCCAGTTCCAGCTGCCCCGACAGAATCAGAGAGATGCTGGGTGTACCGTTGATCCCGTAATCGGTCAGTGTGCGTAACTCTTCAATTCCCTTCGCACTCAGCAGATGAGCCTCATCGACAATCAGCAGCATCCGGTTCATGGGATGCGGTGACGATTGAAGCAGATCAAGCACTCGCAGCCTGGCCTCCTGTTCCGAGAGGCCGACATAAGGGTGTTTCAGTTCAAACAACATCGCCTGGAGCAGGGCTCTCCGCGTCGGAAAGCGGGCCGTCGTCAGCAGCACCGTCCGGCGGATCTCGCGGAAGTGGTGATACAGCTTCCGACAGAGCAGAGTCTTTCCTCCGCCGGCGGGCGAGGTGAGGACTCCGATTCCCTGTTCCTGCTCAATGCAACGGATCAGGGCGGTGAGTGGTTCACGTAGCGGGGCAACGGGTACGAACGTATCGACGCGCGGAAGCGGCGAAAACGGTCGACTCCGGAGGCCAAAAAACGCTTCGTACACGAACGATCACTCCTGAGATGGTGTTGTTCCAGTGTGATCGATTCGGAATGAGTGTTTCCTTCACGCGATTCGGACTAATCCGAATCATCCTCCCCATCCTCCGGCAATCCGGTAAACCCAGACGGACGCTCGCAATATCCCGGTTAGGTGGACCTGGTAGACCTTGACGGCTGGCGATTGCGTTTGCGCGCCAATGAGTGATCACCATCTCATTGTCTGTATTTCCGCTTTGCAGATTCAGCGAGGCATGAATCAGTGATTGCGAAAAACGGTTCTCTGCTTAGGATTCACGTCTTCCGCCTCTCTGGAACTGCCCATGCCTTATGTCATTGAATCGTTCAACGCTGCGAAGTTCCTGGAAGTAGTCAACAGTCCGACTCCGGATCAACTGGAGATTCTGTTCGACATGTTCCAGGAAGCCATCGAAGTGGAGCGGGAATCGTATTGCTTGCCCGGCGATCCGGCCTTTCAGTGGGGCACCTCCGCTGCGCCACTGGAGAGAATCCTGGCCGACAGGCTGGCGAGTACTGACTGGTACGCCGGTCTCACCAATGGCGGGGCCATGATCTGGGATCGGTTCGTGATGCATCTTTGCCAGTGTGACGAACTGGGAATGGAGAACGAACTCGATTGCGAGGGATTGAGCTGGGAGTTTCTCGAGGAGATCAATCGCCAGCTTCACCGGTTGAGTGGGGTAGAGAACGCCAGCTTTCTGGCCTTCGGTCGTCGTCCTTATCGCTACGGCGGTACGGTTCCCGGAATGGGGGAGCAGCAACCTCACGGCGATGATCGGGCCGGGGGACTGATGAAGATTCAGGCCTTCCTGGCTAGATGCCAGAGTGACCCGCTCCGGTTTCAGGAGCTGCTCGATACGGATGACACCCTGGCCACCGCACAGAAGAAGATCCTGCAGCAGTTGTTCGACGACTCCCTGCAAGACGAGGATGACGAAGGGGGGCAGGATGGCGACGAACACACTGAATACGAACCCGCACACAGCATCCATTGGCCTGATGAGATCAGTCAGATGCTGAAGGACCTCATGTCGATCGATAAGCCGATGAAACAGAACGGAGAGTTCGCGGAACAGTACGCCGAACTAGCTAAGATCCTCGAACGCCTCTCGACTGGCGTTCGAGCGATGTACGTGATCGCTGACACCTAAGACCGTATGGAATTTCTACTAAAATCCAACGGGGGCGTTGGCCCCCGTTGGTGAGTTGTCACGGATGACTCAATTGCAAATCACACCACGATCGACTGCCCGGGAATCGCGATCGGGTAATCCCCGTTCGCATTCGGATTGACCGGGGCTTCGGCGTCGAAGGAGAACGACTTGGGCATGATGCTGACTTCGCTGTTCAGCGCCTGCTCCATCGTGATCACCTTGCCGGAGTAGGTACAAAGCCGGCCGAGGATCGCGGTCATGGTGCTCATCGCGCCGTACTCGGCCTCGTTGTAGTCCTTGGCATTCGTGCGGATCGCCTTGAACAGGTCATCGTGTTCGACCTGGTAGGGATTCGCGTGCTTGGTCTTGGCGGTGATGCGGGTGCCGTTGGGCATTTCGAGGAAGCAGTTGCGAGGCTGGTTTCCTTCGAGATGAATCGTCCCGTTGGTTCCGTGGGCGTGCTCCTCGACCGAGTTCCAGCAGCCGGGGATGTGACGGCACTGGCTGATCATCTTGCTGCCGTCGGCGTAGGTGTACTCGACTGCATGATGGTCGTAGATCTCGCCGTAGCGCTTGTCGAC
>QWOR01000017.1 GCA_003669575.1 Planctomycetota bacterium
ATGAGGTGAAGGTCAAGTTCTCAGACGGCACCGAAATCAAAGCGGAGTCGTGGGTCGGTGATTCGGTCACCGATGTCGCGATCATCAAGCTGAAGGCCGACAAGCCATTGGCCACCGTCGACTTTGGTGACAGCGATACCATGCAGGTCGGCGACTGGGTGCTGGCACTCGGCAACCCCTTTGATATCGGGACTACGGTGACTGCCGGAATCATTTCGGCGACCGATCGTAAGGGCCTCGACATCAATGGACGTGAGCACTTCCTGCAGACCGACGCTGCGATCAACCCCGGCAACAGCGGTGGGGCGCTGGTCAACATGAACGGCGAAGTGATCGGCATCAACACGGCGATCTCCTCTCGCAGCGGGGGTTATGACGGGATCGGCTTTGCGATTCCCTCGAACCAGGCCCGCAAGATCGTCGACAAGCTCCGCAAGGATGGGACCGTGCACCGGTCTTATATCGGTGTGACTTTGGATGATCTCAAGCCGCAACTGAAGAAGGCCTTGGGCGTGGCCTCGGGCGTCGCAGTGATGGATGTCCTGCCGGATGCTCCTGCCGCCAAAGCCGGGATTCAGCCCGGCGATGTGATTGTGAAGTTCGCTGGTGAGCCGGTGAAGAACCGACCCAGCATGCAGGAATTCGTGGAACAGCTCGAGCCCGGCAAGAGCTATACCGCAGAAGTTCTGCGTGATGGCAAGATGATTAATGTGGAGATCACTCTCGAGCAGCGGACCTCGGACTCCTACTCCAGGAAAGAGGGAACGAAGTCTCCGACTCCTGAGAAGCAGAAAGAGATCAGCAAGCTGGGCTTCAAGGCTCAGACGCTGACACCGGAGACTGCCACTCAGTTGAATCTGGGTGAGTTGAAGGGAGTCGTCATCGTCAGTGTGAATCCGGGATCTGTCAGTGGTCAGGCAGGTCTGCGGGAGGGCGACGTGGTCACCAAGGTGGGGAACACCCGGGTGGAAAACCTCGAAGCCTTCCAGAAAGCGGTGGAGGAAGCCAAACTGGAAGACGGCATCCTGCTGCAGGTTCGGCGTGGGGGCTCCACCCGGCTCGTTCTCCTGCAGAACGAGTAAACGCCGACCGCCTCCTCCTTGCTTTCTGAATGTCTCGCCCTCATGACGAACTCCTCCGCACAGCCTTCCTCTCCTCGTTCGGAACGGCTGTGCGGACGGATCAAGGTGGAGCCGGAAGACTTCCAGGTGGAAGAACTTCCGGCATACCTTCCGTCAGGTGAGGGCGAGCATCTTTATTTATGGGTCGAAAAACGAGATGTTTCGGCCGAGTATCTGACCGGCCTGCTCAGCCGTACGCTGGGAATCTCCCGCGATTCGATCGGCATGGCTGGTCAAAAAGATCGCCGGGCAGTGACGCGGCAATGGGTTTCGATTCCCGGTGAAGCCGAAGCCCGGTTGTCGTCGCTGGATGATCTGGCAGCTCAAGGGCTCGTGAAGGTCTTATCGTCCGCCCGTCATCGCAACAAGTTGCGGACGGGGCATCTTGTGGGAAATCGGTTCAGCATTCTGGTCAGAACGGACGATCCGCAAGCCTTAGAGATCGCCACTCGCATTGCGGAACGGGTTCGCGCTGAAGGCGTGCCGAACCGCTATGGGGACCAGCGATTCGGCATTGGAGACTCCACCCTGGCGTGGGGGCGGGATCTTCTCACGGGGGCTCGCAGCTCGCGCGAGATCGAGCCACATCGCCGCCGGTCATTCTTGCGGTTTGCACTCTCGTCCGTGCAGTCAGACCTGTTCAATGCCGTGATTCAGATTCGCCAGAACCAGGGAAGTCTCCGCCGCGTGTTGAGCGGCGATGTCCTGCAGGTGATCGCTTCCGGGGGATGCTTCATCACCGATGATCTGACCGTTGACCAGACTCGTGTCGATTCGCGAGAGATCGTCCCGACTGGTCCGATCTTCGGCGTGAAAATGAAGTCGCCCACGGGCGAGGCGTACGAACTGGAGCAACAGGTCCTCACAGCTTCGGGATTCGAGGTCAAGCACTTCGAAGCCTTCAGCCAGTTGATGCCCGGGGCGAGACGTGCATTGGTGGTGTACCCCAACGATGTCGACGTGATCGCCGATCCACAAGGCGTTCGCGTGACGTTTTCACTACCGCCGGGAGCATACGCGACGACCGTCCTGTCGGAGTTCGTAGACGCCAGTCCAGAAGAGGCGAATGACGAGGGTTCGTCATCAATTGCAGAGTGATGGAGTGAGGAGCGATCCATCTGACGCAGTCGGTCACGTCACTGAAGAGTGGGCTGCCACTACGTGACGTCTTGATCTGCCATGATGTGCTCGTCGAGCGCAGCTGGAAAATTCGGCTTGGCAATGTTGTTCAACTTTAAGTCTTTAATGAGTCGGATCGCCATCTGGCGGTGCCCCTGCTCGCCTGGAGTCTGGCTCTCCGCATCGACCCAGTGCTTCAAATGGTTCGTATGGGCAGCAGTCAGTTCCCAGTGCCCCCAGTGATCCACCAGCGGGATGTCATGTTCCGTGGCAATACCGCGAATCGACTCCACCAGAATCAGCCGACGAGTCAGCATTGAATCGTTTCGAGACGGCAGACACGGTGGAGTTTGTACCACCAGCTGGCAGTGGAATTTTTTCGACCATTGAATCAGTTTCACGAGCATCCGCTCAAACCGTTCGATCGATTTTGTGTCGGCGTCGGCGAGAGAGTGTGCCATGAAACAGACATCCGGACGAAACCTGGCAACACGGCTTTCAAACTCGTAGAGCACCTCCGACAGGCGGGCCTGGGGGAAGGTCGCGTCGATAAACACATCTTTCGGCCGATGGAAGTGCGCTTGAACCGCACCCGAAAACCGGCTCGGATAAAGTCGCCAGGGGCGCGGGTCGGTCACGTTCTTGGGAGTGCAGCTGTCACCCACGAAGAGCCAGCTGACGGGAGTTTCCCCTGTCAGCAGAGTCGGCAACGAACGGATGCCGTGCGGCTCATCCGCTGCGAACGACCGGTCGATCGACATTCGCTCTTCTGCTGTGGCAGGGACCTGAGGCAGAAGTAAACGAGGCGTGAGACCTTTCTGTTGTGTCGATCCCGGAGTTTCGACAGGGGCAGGTTGCAGATCAGGCAGCAGGAGACGCAAACGTCTCCGCCGGGCATCTGATCGAGTAGCATGAAACCGTGATGTCATAGTAAACCTTGTGCCCATCGAGAGCTGGCCACGTCCGGTGGCTCAATCGGTCAATGGCAACCCACATTCACGGATGCTCAGGTTGCTCTGGAAGAGTATACAAGATGCCACCAATGGAATGGATTTTTTCTTGCGGTGCGACGGGAAATCGAGAAGTCACCAGGCATTCGAGAGGTGACTATCCTCACGATTGTGAGGTCTGCACCTCGATCTGTCTTGAATACATGGACAAAAACCAATCAATGACGGGAGACACAGTGACTCGATAGCTCCTGGCAGTTTGTGGGTCGCGCAGCAAAAAGCCCGGTGGACTCTCCCACCGGGCTTGTGATTGATCAGATGTCAGGCACGTGGCTGTGTCTGGCTCATCCGTTCTCGGGAAGCCAGAGCTTTTGACCGGCGGGGGCATCACTCGGCGCGTCGGGTGACCACAGTCCACCCACATCGGTCGTCGTGGTCACGATCCCCTGATCAAAGGGACGCTCGATTCCCAGCTCCTCGATAATTCCAGCCAGGATCTGACGCAGACGCGGCAGCTTGGCTCCGTAGACTTCCCACAGTTCCCGGAAGAGTGAGTTGACCTTTTCCTTATCGCTGAGTTGCAGCTGGAGTTCCCGCAGCTTCCATTCCACGACCCGTTCGAAAGCATTGGGCAGCTTGTCGATGATCTGACGAGCCTTCTTGTTCCACTCCATCGCCTCTGCATCGTGAAGAGATCGCGAGTTCAGGTCAGCGAAGCTCGCCATGATCTGTAATCGTTCATCGTCACTGCTGAACTCAGAGTCACGTTCAACCAGCCACATCTTCAACGCATGATTCGCCAGTCGTCCCATCCGGGCCAGCGAAGCCCGTTGAACAACCAGCTTGAACATCTCCAGGTTGAGCGATCTCACATCGACTCGGCGGAGCTGGGACAGAGTCAGCGATTGCAGGTGGTTATCGTTCGTGATTGTGATCAGATTGAACGCAGGGATGCCGAATTCCTGACGCAGAGCCTCGATCGGGGCTGTGGTATTCATGTCATCAGCGACCGCCTCGAGGCAATCAATCGCAGCTGCGAGCTTGATCTTGGAGTTCGGATCGGCCGCCACTTCCGCGGGAGTTTTCCCTCCGAGAGCTCTCAGTGGGTGCTTTTTCCATCCCTCTCCCCAGCACATGTCGAGGAACTCGCGTCGCAGGCGACGACGATCGCCGGCGGGGATGGACTTCGGCATGTAATAGTCGAACGTCATCGGCTCGTCATCGGGGCGTTCGACGCCGACGATGGAACCTTCCGGCGGGTCATTCGGGGCCCGGTGAACGAGATCCCCCGCGACGGTTTCGAGAGTCGATTTCGTGTGGGTGAGTTTTTTCCCTTCGAGAGCTGTCGTGAGCACTCGCGGTGGCAAAGCCTTCTCGGAATTGGAGTCGAGAACGGTGATTCGTCCCACGATCCGGGAGAGGTCTCTCAGCGTCAGGCCGGGGCGGTAATCAGCCGACTGGCGATCAAGTACAGCATAGATGCCAGCCACCGGCTGTTCATCACCCTCTTGCGGCGGCTGGGATGGAATCTTGACCAGCAGCGGAGACTCGTCCAGCTTGCCCAGCAGACGCGAAACCTGCTCGGTGTCATAAGCTGCGGTGCGTAGCTTGGTGCAGTTCTCGGGGACGTTGCGATCGAGTTCCTGGGCCAGAGCCTCGGTCTCGACAGCCGCTTCGAAGTTCGCACTGTCGAGCTCGGCAGCTTTGTGAAGGGCCGCTGCAGCTGTTGCTTCCTCACCATCCCAGGCTCGGAACAGGCCGATCAGCCGCCACAGGTTTGTGGAATTCGGGTCATGCTGTTCGGCAGCTTCGGTGAGCAGTGTGGCAGCGTCGCCCCAGCAACCGACGGAGGCGAGACGCTGGGCCTTGTTGACCTTCTCGGCCGCAGCCTCTGGGGGCGTATACGGCGGGATGGCCTGACCACCCCGGAAGCTGAATGGCACGCTCGCGTCGGCATCAAACTCGGTCAGGAGTTGCAACACTTCCTGACGCTGGTTTTCATTACCCAGTTGCAGGGCCATCACCATATGCTGGCGGGCCGCCATGAACTGCTCCAGCTGCCAGTGATACTCAGCCAGATACTGGGCGAGGCCAGCGACAATGACTGGTTCTGCGGCAATCGAGAAGCGGAACGCGCGGCGAATCGCCTTGCGAGCTTCGGGCAGTCCATCGGATTGGAGCGTGGCCATCGCATAGAGTGCATTGGCACTCGGGTGGTCCGAACGATGACGCAGGAACATCAGCAAGACGTTTTTGGCGTCTGCAGCCCGGTCGTCCGACATCAGGGAGGCGGCCTGTCGAGTGACGACCCAGGGATTCTGTCCGTTTGTCTTCGCGAGTTTTTCGAGGATCTGTAAAGCCATGCGAGGCTGATGGTTGTCGATCAACTTCTCGACCTTCTCCATCTCATTGGAGAGGGACTGGCAGCAGAATTTGAGTTTCTTGCCACTACCACAAGGGCAGATGGTGTAGGGATCCATGGGCATCCGAGCGTCCTTCACCGCCGTCAGGCGTGTTGAGTTCATCCCGGTCGGGCGTCTGACGCTGACCAGGCATCGGGAAGCTGGGAAATTTATCTGATTCGGCGATGCGGGGACAGCGTAACCCCTTCCAAATAGGCAGTTG
>QWOR01000031.1 GCA_003669575.1 Planctomycetota bacterium
GCGTGGACTGTTTCGGTTGGCTCGGTCTCCTCCCGATACTGAGCCAGCCACCCCAGACGCTCGTTCACCGGGAGGTCGCCCGCCATCACGCCCGGCGGAAACGCACCGGTCTTGTCGTGATGATTCGCGAGCCAGCCTCCAAGGGCTTTTAGCTGGGACTCGACAGGGTCGACAGGAACTGCCGCTGGAACGATGGGATCTGCGGGCGGTTGTGGGACAACTGGCAGCTCAGACGCGGGTTCAGCCGGAGCCGCCACCGTGGGCTCCGTGGCTGTGTCGGGAGCCCACAATACAAACACAGCGATACCCGCAATCAGCGTGACCGCAACCAGAGCAGCTGCCGTCTGAGGGGAGATGCTTCGAAGGTTTGACGTGGTGCTTCGCTGGGCGGAGTCGACCGCGATTGTGGCCTCGACGCGGCCTTCACCGGCGTCCCTGATCTCCAGATCGCTCTCGCAGTCGGGGCATCGCCAGCGAGTGCCGATCAAGCTGCGATCCTTGAGCCGCAGCCGCGACTGGCACTTCGGGCAGGGAAACTCGAAGCGAAATTCCCGCTGGTCAACCACAACAGACTCCGAAGGGAAATCGTCCGGGCGACATCGTCCGGTCAGCCGCAGTGTCTCGAATTCCAGATTTGTCTGCTATGACACTTTGGAAGATCAAGTGCCCGGTGTCAGGCGAACTGGCCCAACATCACTCGTACCGCTTCCAGGGGCAGTCCGACAACGTTACTCAGACTGCCGTCGACCTGTTCGATAAAGACGCTGCCAGCCCCTTGTAGTGCGTAGCCACCCGCCTTGCCGATTGGCTCGCCTGTGTTGAGGTACCAGTCGAGGTGTACAGCGTCGGTGGCTCTCATCGTCACGCGGGTTTCCACGACCTGTTCCGATCGACGCCCGTCCGGGTGTGAGAGGACGACAGCTGTCATCGCCCGGTGAGTCTGGCCGAAATAGTGGCGATTGAACCATTCACGGACGGTCGCCTGCCAATCGGGAGTCGAGGGAGGCTGCCCCAGAACGACGAAGGCTCCGAGCGTTCCCGCAACAATGGTCGTGTCAGCAGTGAGCACCAGGGCGTCGCGTGGGCACTCGGGACGGGCCCGGACGTTCACGTTCTTCATCCGGGCAATGTGCTGCAGCTGGTCAACGATGGCTGCCTCATCATGCAGTCCCTCGAACCCGGGTTCGTCGGGATCGCTGGGAGGCAAAATCTGAATCAGCTCTTTCGGAACAAGCAGCGACAACAGCTCCTGTCGCCGGGGGGAACGCGAACCAAGGACGATCGTTCGACTCATCGGATGATCGATGTCCGTTGGTTGCGACATGGTCTTGGACGGATCAGTGGCAGCTGGCATCAGAGCATCTATTTCAAAGGTCGGGGTTGGAAGCGAATGAGTATAACCTGAGAAGAGCCGCAGGGCGGCAATGTGCTGCTGCGGCAAGTGCTGGGTATGCACTGGAGTTAGACGAGTGTTCCAGTATTCACGTCGAATTGCTGGAAACGTCCAACGTTGCTCACCATCGCTGACGCTTCGGGTTGGTCGGGGGACATTGGATCAGTCAATTCAAAGCACTTGTTGAACTGCGTTGCTTAACGGAACCACATCCCCGTAGTCGAAATTGCTGGCTCCACTTAGACTTCGCATGAATGTCTGGTTGACCTCTTTGGTTCCGAGTTGCCGCCCCGTGTCGAACTCAATCCTCACTTCATCAGAACTCCCAACGCCCACCTCTCGAGCGGAGACGCCGCTGCGCGAGTCCGCTCCCATGAGTCCGCTGACCTGGGTGGGGCTGGGGTGTCTGCTGGGCGTTGCAGCGTGGTTACGCTTGTTGTGTTGTCGCGGTGAGTTGTGGCTGGATGAAGTCTGGACGTGGGATATCTCTCACAAGATGACCTGGCCGGGCGGTCTGTTTTATCAGCTGCAGGAAGAGAACAATCACTACCTGAACACGCTGATGGTGTGGCTGTTTCGTAATGGGTCGGGTTGGTGGTACCGATTCCCGGCGGCAGTGTGTGGTGTCGCCAGTGTGTGGCTCGCGTTTCGATTGGGGCGGACAGCGTCGATCCTGCCGAGACTCACGTGTTGGCTGGCCGCTGTGCTGACTGCGGGGGCCTACCTGCTCGTGCATTACTCCTCCGAAGCACGGGGTTACGCCTACGCCGTCTTCTTTGCTGCGCTGGCGTTTGAACAGTTGTGGGTGCTGGAGTCGTATCGCGGTCAGTTACCGACAACGGGCGATACTCCACGTTCCAAGCGGATCGCAGAGTGGCTGTTCCCGCTGGCCTGTTGCGGCGGTTTCTTGTCACAGCCGATTTTTCTGACATGCTTTGGAGCGATGGTGGTTTGGCTGTTTCTGCGACTGCAGAAACAAGTCTCGGCGGACCAGCTGTGGCCATCGCTGATGAGACTCTTTCTGAAGCCGGGGCTGTTCTTTGTGGTGCTCTATCTGGTCGATCTGAGGCATGCTGCCAACGGGGGTGGGGACCAGTATCCGTTGTGGCGCGTGGTGGTGGAAACTCTCTCATTAACAGGCGGTGGGCCATTCAATGGCTGGAGGGCCTTTGTCGTGGCGGGATTGGTTCTGGCGATCTTCATTCATGGGTTGCGTGCGCTGGTGCGAGAGGGGGATGATCGCTGGATCTTCCTGCTGCTGGTCGTCGTCGTGATGCCACTGGGATTGCTTGTTGTTCTCCGGCGAGCCGAGGTCTATCCGCGGTACTTTCTGATTGCGGTCTTTTTTCTGATTCAGTCCGCTGCGATCGGGCTGTCTGATCTTTATCGACGAGGTCTGGTGCCGCGTGTTCTGGCCAGTGTGGGGCTGGTCTGTGTGATGTTCGGCTGTGGCCAGCATGTCGGTCAGCTCGCCGAAGTGGGGCGAAATCAATACGTGCCGATTCTCGAGTTGCTCGCAGAACGAGAACCTTCATCAACAATCCAGATCCGAAGTGATCACGACTTCCGGCATCCGCTGATGTTTCGATATCTCCTCCCGCAGGCCAACATGCGGGGCAAGACGCTCATCCATGTGAATCATGAGAACGTCCCCGCAGAGGGCACCGAGTGGCTGCTGTCCCACAGCTTGGATGTCGACTGGACGCCACCAGCCTCTCGCGAAGTGCGCGGGGTCGTTTACGAGTTGCAGAGTTTCCGGCCGTATGCGGGTCTGTCTGGCTGGGGACTGGCGTTGTACCAGCGTGCGACGCCCCGTACCGATGTCCCGGCTGAGCCACGAGGAGGACAAAGTCGTTAACCCCCGGCACATGGAAGCAATGAGTTCTGCCCCTGTCTTTTCGCGATCCGATGATGCCGGAGACGCAAGCGGTGAATACAGTCGATGGGACTGTCGTCTGGGATGAGGCGGTCTGGGACGCCGCCTATATCGCTTCGCCAATTGCCGTGGCTGTGTCACTGCTGGCCATGGTGGTCGTGACTCTCGTGACTCTCGTGACTCAGAAGTCCGAGCCCCCACTCCCTCTGACGGATGTCGATGGAAACCCACTGGCTCTTGAAAATCGGTTGGGGTGGGTTTCCTTGTGGAGTGTTCTGAGCAAATCGGGCCCATGAGCACGGGGGGTGACTTTCTGCCATGGGAACCAACTGGTGTGGTTGGATGAAATCTTTCCACCAAATTTTTATCCGTTTTCCCGGATAACCCGACTGTCGAGCGGAAGATCGCGCACTTTCAGGGCATCACTCTTGATGCCAGGCACCAAGAGCAGTAGTGTGGAGGGTCAGGAAAACGAATTGGATTCGGCCGTATCAGTGCGGCTTGTGTGCCTTTAATTCGTGGCAGGTTGAGCGGGAGGTAGCGATGGCGTCATCACGAGCGGAGATTGTGGCGGAGATTCTCTATGGTTTGAAGAAGGAGGATCAGTACGCCACCCTCTCTTCGATCGCCCGACGGGCGGGGTTCAGCCCGGGCTCGAACTGTCGTACGATTGCCGCCTGCATGACCACGATCCAGAAGGACTGGCCGCATCTCGAGTTCTGGCGAGGGATCCATGACGATGGCGTCGTGCCGAAGAACACTCCGCAGGCCGAAGCGCTCCAGGGGCAGGGGATCGAACTCCGCGACGAGGGGGAAAACTGGACGATCATTCTCGCTGAAGACAAGATCGTCGTCTGGGAAACGTCTCTCGATGGCAAGGCAATTCCCGTCAAGCCCGCAGCTGGCTGAGTGCTGACAACTCAGTCATTTGAAATTGATCCACTCAAAAGGGAGGCGACATCTGTTGCCTCCCTTTTTGTGTTTGACGTGGTTTGTCGACAACTCGATCGCACCGTAAGGCGATTGGGTGGGAACCAAGAAAGACACCAAACACACGAATGAGGGGATGGGGCGCTGGGGCTGACACGATGTCGAATCACGGGCGGTCAAGCGGCTGGAGCTGGCCGCTGGAGGCGTCAAAGAGCCAGGGCTTGCGATCAGGGAAGAGAGCGATTGCCTTATGCAGATCGGCCTCTGATTGCGGTGCTCGAGCCCGCAAAATCATCGCGTCGAGACGCGGTGTGTTGTAGACATAATCGATATGCCGATCGGCGTCGTCAGCTCGGATGAAGACGATGGCTCGGTCGGGGATCCGCTGATGGAACAGCTCCGCGACCTCGGCGTATTTTGACCTCGGATAACGCAGCTCAATGAGCCCCACCGGGACGCGGCCCGGCCAGAGCGGCGGAACAGTGAGCCAGGCTGTCGCCAGTGAGGTCAGCAGCACGCCTCCCCACCACCAGCGGAGCGCGGTGTGACCGGTCTCGCGGCATTGGCGGACGAAGTCGGCGGTGACCACGCCCAGCGCAATCGCCCACAGCGGGGCAGACTCAAACACATAGTGCCATCCCATGATTCCCTCGAACCAGTAGGGGAGATGCACGATGTGCAGGCTCACGATCGAGGCCACGATCAGCTTGAAGTCACCGCTCCAGCGGCGCCAGTTCCAGATGATCCACACCACGACGAACGCCATCGGGACCAGCCCCAGCGTCCAGCGCCCACTCGCCACCGCTCGAACCCCCATTTTGCGGATCGCGAGCGGCAACGTCAGGTTCTCGGCCCAACGGTCGTAATTGTCGAGGACCTTCGGTCCGAGATGCTGTTCGCCCCGCTCGACATTGTTAAACCCATACACATGACGGGGGGTGTAGATGTCGGTGTAGAGTTGGTACGGCGACTCCAGTAGCTTGCCTGTGATTGATCGGTTGTAGGCCATCTGGATCGCGATCCCTGCCAGGATCGGCAGCCCCATGACGACGATGATCAGCCGGGGTGAACGTCGCGTTGAGTTCGTCGTCTCCAGCGGTGTGTCGGCACTCTTCGCTGGCCACAGACCACCCGACCGGGCGGCCCACCAGAACAGCCACACCCCAAACGGCAACCCCACCCCCGCCGCTGTCATCGGACGGCAGAGCATCGCATAGGAGAGCCCGAGACCCGCAAAGAATGACGAGAGCAGGGCATGTCCTTGCCCCGATTCACAGACGCGGCGGAGTCGCATGATCGCGACCAGAAAAAGACTCAAACCGACCAGTGTAGGGTGATGCGCCAGGTAGGTCTGGCTGAACAGACACAGCCCCGGACTGAATGCGACGGCCAGACCGGCCACGACACGGGCCGTCCGCCCGGCCATTTCCCCCGCCACAATCGAAGCGGCGACGGCAACGATCCCCTGTGCGATCCACTGGCCCCAGATCGTTCCCACCTCGTGGAAGACGGCGAACCACGCCCCCGCTCCGGGGAAGTACCGGCTGGCGAATCGGCCCTCGTTCAGGACGTGCAC
>QWOR01000092.1 GCA_003669575.1 Planctomycetota bacterium
CGTTTTTGCTTTCGGTCTGTGCCGTTCCAGTGATTGTGATCGCCGCTCGACCTGACCGTCAGTCGATGGGATCGCTGGACGAGGAGTGATCCTCTGCGGAGGCACACTTAACCCTCTGGACGCAGCGATCGTCCGCCATGTTTCCGTGATGAAGCTGTCGAGGACGGAATGTTCAGCTGGAACTGGTCACGTCGGATGCCTGACGTGTCTGGCTCGCCAGGCCGCTGACCACGACTCCGACGACAATACCCACGGCCAGCGAGACCGGCGTCATCCAGAAAGGGCTCAACCCCTCGATGTGACCGTATGCCACAAGAATGGCTACGCCGATGCTCGCGATCAGGCTGCACCAGGCTCCGGCGGCATTCGCCCACGGGATAAACAAGGCCAGGAAGAACAGCACAAAGATCGGAGCGGTCAGCAGATTCACGACTTTGTTGCATCTCTCCAGGAGATTCCCCTGGATGAACATGTTGCCGATGCTGAGCAATATTGCCAGCACTCCGATGACGACGGTCAGCTTTTTCATGCGTACGACGGATCGCAGTGATTCCTCGGGATCGGGGACGACACTATCGGATTGCTGACCGGAGTGCCGACGCAGCCACCTCTGCAGGAAGTCTCTTTCGACAACCACGCTGGTGGAGTTGAGACCCGATGACAAGCTCGACATCGCAGCTGCGAGGATCGCAGCCACGACCAGGCCAGAGATCCCAAACGGCATCCCCTGCTGAATAAAGATCGGGAAGATACGGTCCGCATTGCCCGCCGTCGTTAAACCGGCGGGCAATTGCTCCGGGAACTTCGTGTAATAACTTAAGAGTGCCAGTCCCGTCATCGCCAGCAGGCTGGCCACGATGGTGTCGGAAGTCAGTGATACCGCCAGTGTCCGTCGTGCCGTGGGAGCGTCCCGCGTACTCAGAAAACGCTGAATCGACATCTGGTCTGACCCGTTCGTGCAGACGTACCATAACAGCACCGACAGCATGTAGGGCAGAAAAGCGATTCGGGCCTTGATGTCGAACCCCCACACAATCGGATCCCAGTGAGTGGGCAAACTTTTGGGGAATATCTCGGAGATTCCCCCCAGCTGGGAACTGATCACCAGCACCGTGGCGCCAGCTCCCGCGAGCATCATGATCGCCTGCAGGGCGTCGGTCACCACGACAGCCTTCATGCCACCCTCAGATGAATAGACAATCGTGATGATCCCCAGGACCGCGCACACCAGCGGAGTCATCGAATCGTCGAGTTGCAGCAGTGGAATCAGCACGACCGAACTGCTCGCATACAGAATCGCTGACATCCAGCCGAGACGGAGCAGCACAAACAGGGTGGCCCCGGCCATCCGGATTCTCGTTCCCAGCTTCTTTTCCAGAATCTCATAAGCACTCGTGACCGGCAGCTTCATCAAGTAGGGGATCAACAGCCAGCCAACGATCAGCCAGATGAAGGGGAATGCAGCGATGTTCGCCAGCAGCATCGGACCATGCCCGATGATTTCACTGGGGGTGGCCAGGTAGGTCAGCGTACTGGCCAGTGTCGAAAAGAGTGACAGCCCGGCCATGATAGGATTGATCTTTCGCCCGCCCAGAGCATAGTCCTCGGCCGACTGCTTCTGGCGGGAGTAATACCACCCGATGGCCAGCATGACGACGAAGTAGGCCACAACCACAGACCAATCAATCAATGCCATCACACACTCCGGGGCTCATCATCAAATTTGTCGAGAGGTCGGACTTTCCGACTTACTTCGCGAACTCAATCTCAATGTCGTCAATCAACACGTAACCTTCCGGCAACTCGCTTCGCCAGACGGGGTAATCCTTCTCGGGACGCAACAGATGAAGATCATCGTCGATCGGCCCCATGGGCACGATGTCGAGCGGAAACAGCACGAGCAGGATATTCGTGTTCACCTGGCTGAGGACTTGCGGGAGATCGATCTCCCCGTAGTAGTCCAGCCGGTCATGCCGTCCACCCAGGCTGGTCCACTGCGCCGCATCGGGAACCGCAATGACGGTTTGCTCTGTCCAGCCTTCCGTGACCTCAAAGGGCTGGCCAGTCAGTATCCAGCCAGAGCAGAGGCCGTTCTGGATCGATTGAATCAGAAGGCAGAACTTCGCACCGCGGCTGCGCAGCTCGCCTTTCAGACGCAGTGTGAGCCGGGCATTCGTAAAGTCGAATCCGTGCCCTCCTTGAACAAACCGGTTCTCGCCCGCGACTTCGCGCTGGTGTTCGCTGAAAGGGCCCTTGGTCAGCAGCATCGCGATCAGGTGCATATACCCCGCACCCGGCGGAGCATGGTTGTAATCAATCCACCACGGGCTGCGCGAGATCAGGACTCCGTCCCGGGTTTCCAGGACTTTGGGGCCGATCGAGTTGCTGGCCCAGCCAAACCAGCCGCCGGGGCCGTGGTCAAATGATTCATGATAAATCTTGGGAGTAGTGCTCATGTGGTTCACTCTCTGTGCGGTAGATCAAATCCGACTTATACATGATCGGTCCGTTGAATGCGCACGTCAGGACCAGTTTGCCCGGATAGAAAATGGGGCATCTCTGGTTCTCCGGGGAGAACCATTTGTTCTACTCCTTGTCCCTGATCCGGAAGGCGGAGCAGGACCAGTTCCCCTTTCCGGGCAGTCGCCCTAGAATCCGGGCTCACTGGGACATGGGTGAAACGCGGGGATGTCCACGAGGGAACCCCTTTTGTTTCGGCCCGATCGATGACTGGAAGGATCACGCTGTGCGCTGGACGAAATCATTTATCCCGACCATGAAGGAAGACCCGTCGGACGCGGAAGTGCCGAGCCATCGTCTGATGCTGCGGGCCGGGTTGATTCGTCAGGTGATGGCCGGAGCGTACACGTATCTGCCTCTGGGCCTGCGCTCTCTGCACAAGGCGACGAACATCATCCGCGAGGAGATGGACCGTGCTGGTGGCGTCGAGATCCAGATGACCGCCCTGACGCCGATTGACCTGTACGAGCGGACCGACCGCATCAAGGCGTTCGGCAATGTCCTGATGAACATTCACGTCTCGCGTGGCGACCGCCGGGTTCACATGGCCCTCGGACCGACCCACGAGGAAGTTGTGACCGACCTCGTCGCCAAACACATCAACAGCTACCGCCAGCTGCCGATCACGCTGTATCAGATCCAGACCAAGTTCCGGAACGAAGAGCGTCCCCGGTTCGGAATCCTGCGGACCAGCGAATTCCTGATGAAGGACGCGTACAGCTTCAGCACCTCGCTGGAGCAACTGAACGAAGCTTACACGGCGATGTACGAAGCCTACTGCCGGATCTTCACGCGTTGCGGCCTGAGCTTCATCCCGGTCGAAGCCGAAAGCGGTCCGATCGGCGGCGATGGTTCGCACGAGTTCATGATCCCCGCGGGGAATGGCGAGGACTCGATCCTCAAGTGCAACAGCTGTAACTACGGGGCCAATGTCGAGCGTGCTGATACCGGTCGCAAGCGGTCGAACACCGCCACTGCATCCGCCGACATGAAGCCGATGACAGAGATTGCCACGCCGAACGCTGGCAGCATCGAAGCCGTGTGCAAGGTCCTCAAGTGCAAGCCGCACAGGATGATCAAGACCTTGATCTTCAAGGCTGATGGCAAGCCGGTGGCTGTGCTGATTCGTGGCGATCACGATGCGAACGAGAACAAGATCCGTCGAGCCCTCGGTGCGAAGACGATCGAACTGGCCGATGAGCATACGATCCTGACGGTGACGGGGGCTCCGGTGGGGTTCGCGGGGCCGGTTGGCATCAAGTGCGACATCATCGCCGACCATGATGTCCCGCTGATCGCGAACGCCGTCACGGGAGCGAACAAGGGCGACGCCCATCTGGTCAATGTCTGTCACGGACGCGACTGGACACTGCCACTGGCGGCCGATGGAACCTGGCAGACGTTCGACCTGCGAAACGCAGCTGCGGACGATCCCTGTCCGAAGTGCGATTCGAAGCTGGGGCTGGTGCACGGCATTGAGGTCGGTCACGTCTTCAAGCTGGGGACCAAGTACAGCGTCGCCCTCGATGCGGGCTACCTCGACGAGAAGGAAACCAAGCACCCGATCATCATGGGCTGTTACGGAATCGGCGTGAACCGCATCATCGCGGGGCTGGCCGAGACCTGCCACGACGACAATGGCCTGATCTGGCCGATGACGATCGCCCCCTATGAAGTGGTGATCTGTCCGCTGAACGTCAATGAGACCGAAGTGATGGCCGAAGCCGAACGTTACTACGTTGAGCTGAAGGCTGCGGGTGTCGACGTGCTGTTCGACGACCGCGATGTGCGTGCCGGTGTGAAGTTCAAGGACGCCGATTTGATTGGCTTCCCGATCCGCATTGTGCTGGGCGGCAAGGGTGTGGCTGCGGGCGAAGTGGAAGTGAAGCACCGAACCAAGAGCGATCCCGAGAAGTACCCGCTGGCCGACGGCGTGAGGATCGTCGCCGACATGGTCCGGGCCGCGAAGCAGGTATAGTTGATTCTGTCACTGGGGAGGGCGAAGCTCCCGCTGAGCCGCTGACGTGGGGGACATCCTCCTGGAATAGCGGTTCGGCAGGAGCATCGCCCTCCCGGCGTTTTGTACTACCAGTGTTCGATCGGGCCGTTGGGGACTTTGATCAGTGCGGTGGGCACGGTCGTTTCGCGTTCGCCGTGGCGGGCGGCGATCTGATCGACGATGGTCTCGAACTCTTCGACCGATTCGAACCGGCGCAGGCGGTCTTCCAGATCTTCCGGCACGCCGAGCCGTGCGCCGTACCACGCGGCAAACTTGCGGAACATCAGGCAGCTGAAGTCGGCGTGCTGCTCGTACATCAAGTGGAAATGCTGACGCAGGAAGGCGATCTGGTCCTCGTTTGAGGGAGGACTGTCGAAGTTCTCGCCGCGAATGGCTCGCTCGATTCGTTGGAATATCCAAGGGTCAAGAAGTGCCCCACGGCCAATCGCGACTGCCTGGCACCCGGTCTGCTGCCGCATTTCGAGAGCCTGCTGTGGGGTGCGGACATCGCCGTTGCCGATGATCGGGATGCGGTCCACAGCTTCGACCACTGCCCGGATGCCATCAATGCTGACTGAGCCGTGGAAACCCTGGGCTCGCGTGCGTCCGTGAATCGTGACTGCGGCGACGCCGAGGCGTTCAAACTCGCGGGCGAGGACCGGAGCATTGAGCCGCGTCGAGTCCCAGCCGAGTCGCATCTTGACGGTCACCGGGACCGAGACGGCATTCACGACCTGCTCGACCAGTCCGCAGGCCCCGTCGGTGTCGCACATCAGCTTGGCCCCGCCGCCCTGACCGTTGATATGCGCCATCGGGCAGCCCATGTTGAGGTCGATGCCCTGATACCCCTTGCTCTCCAGCAAACGGGCTGCTTTGGCGAGCTCACCGACTTTGCCTCCGAAAATCTGGACCGACAAAGGAATGTCGTGCGGGTCGGTTTCAATCAGCTCCAGCGACCGGGGGCGACGGGCGAGCAGGAGCGTCGCCTGGACCAGGTCGGTTGTCGCCAGCCCCAACCCGCCCAGACCTCGAATCACCCGCCGAAACGCCAGATGTGTGTACCCCGCCAGCGGAGCCAGAAAGTCCCGCGAAGGCATGACGCGCGGACCGATCGACAGTGGGGATTCATCCACCGTCCATGCGAGTGAGGTCGTTGCTGGGGCAGGGGCCGAGGTCGACATGGGGAGATTCCAAGGGAAATGAGACGACCGCCGTTACTCTGTCGTTACGAACTCGATGAGGGAACC
>QWOR01000184.1 GCA_003669575.1 Planctomycetota bacterium
CCCGAGGATGAATACGACTGGTACCGCAGTCGCTTCTCATCCTGTGCGTACGACAACTTTGCCCGAGCTGTCGCGAACATCCAGGGGTTCAACTCGGAAGGGATGCACGCCTGCATCAATGACGGGCTACAGGTCTGTCGGCGCACGGGCAAACTCGAATGCCTGAAGTGCTTTCGAGAGTACGCAGCGGAGGTCTACGAGGCCGCCGACGACCTGGAGATGGCGTTGCACAATGCGCGGCTGGGAATTGCCCACCTGGACCCGGGGCCTCATGACCGGCGCTGGGTGGGAGTCAAGGAAGAGGCTCGTCTATTGCTGCTTCAGGGGCAAATCGAAGAGGCACTGGCGGGGCTGCAGCGTGGCTGGTCCATGCGAGAGACTTACCACGATCCCCACGCAGCCACGATCGAAGGCGGCATGCTGATGAAGGTGCTGCTGACCCTGAACGGTCGCGAATCCGAGCTGTCACAGTGGGTCACTCCCGAGCTTTCGTCCAAGTTCAGTCCACCTCCTCGTGGGGAGTACGCATGGTACGACCTGCGGGCCGATATGTTTGAATCCTTCTTTGCCGCCTGCGCCGGGGACTACCCCAAAGCAATCCAGCTGCTTGAGCAGTGGGATCCCCAGCTGCGTCGACAGAAGTGCCGCGATGAGTGGTTTCATGTCCGAGTCCAGCTCATCGCCACGCTGCGTTATGCGGGTCAGACTGAGCGCATCCCGGGATTGGCCAAGCAGCTGGAAGCGAGTGCCACCGAGGCCCGCGACTACCTGACACTGCGGCGTCTCAAGCGCGTGATGGATCCCGCGACTGCTACAACCCCGCTGGCACTGGTGGGCGATGTCACCGTCGGTCCATTCGCAGCTGCCCGCAAGGAACCCCCATCACCTCTGCCGACGGAAGAGAACGTCCCGTCAGCAATAACCGACGCCCCTGCCAGTATCACACTCCCCCTGGCAGTTGAACCGGAGCGCCCCCCCTCGGCTCTGGCCCCCACGATTGAGGCGTTCATCAAGGAACTTCAGGGGGCGACTTCCGAGCCCGACATCTCTGCTGTCCGGGCCAAGGTCATCGCCATTCCTCCGGAGTCGGTGACCGACGATCGTGACGCCAGCAAGCTGTTACAACTGATCAAATACTCGCTGACACGTACATCCGACTCGGCAGCTGTCTGGGCCTGGGCGGAAGCTGTGGGCGAGCAGTTTGGACGCATGGCCAACATCATCTGCCACCGGGCAGTGCTGGGGGCGATTCTGACGCAGTTCCCCGGCGATCATCCGGCGGTGTCGGCCGATCGCGTGACGGAACTCTTTCGAACTTCGATGGATCTCGATCCTAACTCCGCATTTTCCCATGCACAGGCCGGGACGTTCCATCTGCAGCAAGGGAGCCTGAGCGAGGCCGAACGCTGCCTGTCGCGAGCCTGTCGCCTGGACCGTGCTGCCAGTGCTCCGGCACTGCAACTCGCCGAAGTCTACAGCCAGACTGACCGCCGCCGGGACGGGTTGGCCATTCTCGATATGTGTTTGCGTGAGGGGACACAGGATCCCGATGTCGCGTGGGAGGCGGCTCTCTATGCGTACGGACTGGAACAGTATGAACCCGTGCTGACGTACCTGGATCGGTTCGATCAGTGGAAACCGAACACGCCGTGGAGCGGGCACTATCGAGCGGCTGCACTCCTTGAACTGGAGCGATACGGCGAGGCACTCGCAGCTGCGGAGGCGGACAGTCTCGTAAATCCCGAGGCGGCCTACGCGGCACTCGTCCAGAAGGTCTCAGCCTGTGCGGGTTTGGTGCGGGACACGGAGTGCCGCGCTGGACTGCAGGAAATCCTGGCGACACCTCTCTCGAAGGTCACCTCACTCAGCGTGCAGGGACTCGCCCGGCTCCACCGCCGGTTGTGGATGGCGCTGCATGTGTGGGCTTCCACTGACCCGCTCGTCGAGTCCTATGAGACCTTCCTCATCGGTACTGGTCTTGCTCCGAATGAAATGTTCACCGCCATTCGCGAGGCGACCGGACAGGTGCCCATTGAAAACGGGATTACCTTCTATCGCATCCTGATGCGTCAGACGATGGATGACACCTGGAAGGACTCCGTCTATTGCATGTCCAACGAAGTGGAGTGGACTGAGTATGAAGTGGTCTGGGGAGTCCTGGCAGTGAGCGAGGAGCAGGCCCGCCGCCTGGTCGTCGATATGCAGGGCCGAGCCATGGACCGCACTGCTGAGGTGCTTGGTGTCGACGAAGGTGGGGATGGCTACACCGACATCCCGGGCATCGTGTGGCAGGGGCTGCGAGATCGCAGCCTCGACGATGACGACAGTGAGTCGGAAGACGCCGACGATGATGGTGACGAAGAGGACGACTTCGATCGCGATGACGACGACGACAACGATTTCGGCCTGGAGGAAGAGGGTGACCACGAGGAGCCGTAGTCGCCTGACACTCTGGCGAGCGGCTTACGGTACCGTCAGGCCTTCGCGAATCGCATAACGAGCGAGTTCCACACGGTCGTGAATGCCCAGCTTCTGCATGATGCGGTATTTGTGGCTTTCGATCGCTCGTTCGGAAAGCACCATCGACTTTGCGACTTCCTTTACGCTCTCTCCGCGAGCCAGATGCCGCAGCACTTCCAGCTGTCGGTTGGTCAGCGTCAGCAGGTAGCTGTTGGAACGGACCAGATATCGCCGCTGCGTCGGGTTGTAGTCCATGCGTTCGAGGACCTGCGGTGAGAAACACGGTTCGCCCCGGGAAGCTGCTCGCAGGGACTGAACAATCTGCGGCGGGCGTTCGGTCTTCAGCAGATACCCACTCGCGTGGACTCGCAGCGTCTGGTCAAGAAACACGTCCGTCACGTAATCGGTGAAAAAGACCAGATTCGTGGCGGTTAACCGCGACAGCACCTCTTCGGCCATCGTGAAAGCCCCACGGCCCGGTAACTCGACATCGCACAGCACAAGTGCCGGCTTCAGTTCGATAATTTTGCGAAACCCGTCATCGCTGTCGGTCGAGTACCCCAGCACTTCAAAGTCATGCTCACGGTTCAGGAGAGCGACCAGCGCCTCGCACAAAAGCGGGCAATCATCCACGATATAAACCGTCACACGACGCGGCGAAGTGGCAATCATGTATTGTCTTCCACTCAGTTTAAGTGTCAGTTAAAGGCGTGAAAGTACCCTAAACCATCGTCTGAATCCCCTCAAGCGAAGCTGTTGAAAAGCCCCCGCAGCTGTGAGGTTCCCCCTGGTTGTATTCACCATCCCCCAACGCAGAGTGAAAGTCCCCGAGATCGAAATCTCAGGGTTTTGTGCCAATTGGCGTTTCCCCCAAATTCACACACCCAACCAGAAGTGAAGTGAAAACACTCACGCATGAAAACTCACACTGCTTTGATCAGAGTCACTGATTCGGTGCCATGGAACCGGCACGAATCTGCATCGCCGTTTGACCATATTCATCTGTGCGGGATACACTCAGTCCTGCGTCTTCAACTTTCCCACACCCGGTATCAGGAAATTCCAGTCTGTGGCGGTTTTGCATGTCATCCGTGGTCAGTCCAGCTTGCCTTCGATCCCGATCATCCGGGAGTGTACGGTTTTAGGTCGCCATCCCGATTGTGAACTGGTTCTCGATAACATCGCGATCAGCCGTCAGCATGCCCAGATCCTCGAAAGCCACGGCTCGTATTTCCTGGAAGACCTCCGCAGCCGGAACGGAACCTTCCTCAACGAAGTCCAGATTGAGGGACGAAGTGAGCTGAAGGACGGAGACCTGATTCGGATCTGTGATGCAACGATAAAGTTCGATTTGAACTCTTCGGCATCGCACATCGAGTTGCCACCTGTCGATCCAACACGCAAAGCGGGCTTGGATGGTCCAACGGGGGTCGAAATCGACTCGGTGGATGAAAGTCGAATTTTCATCCTGCCCGACTCATTCTCGGAACCCGATTTTGAATCGTCTTCCACCATTCGTCGCCGTGCAGAATTCCCCCGTCCGAATGACTCTCGCATCATCGCACAGCCTGAGGTGAAGCTGCGCGGGATCCTGGAGATCGCTCGCGCGCTGGGTGGACAACTGGAAGTCGACGCGGTTCTCCCCAAGCTGTTGTCGACACTGTTCAACATCTTTCCGGTGGCGGACCAGGGTTTCGTCCTGCTGAAAGACGCCGATTCCGACAAGCTGAAGGTGAAAGCCACGCAGGCTCGCGGGGGCGTGAAGGCCGATGCCGTCGCGGTCAGTATGACCGTGGTGCGTTACGTGATGAAGACCGGTGAATCGGTCCTCAGTGAAAACATCATGGACGACACCCGATTCAAGAGCAGCACCAGCTTGGGACGGATGGGCGTTCGCTCAATGATGTGCGTGCCACTCCTCGACGAGAACGAAGAGTCGCTCGGCATCATTCAGATCGTCAGTCGCAGTGAGAATCACAGTTTCGACGAAAATGATCTCGATCTGCTGGAAAGTCTGGCGATGCAGGCCTCTCTGGCCATCCAGAATGCCCGCCTGCACGAAGAGGCCCTCGAACGCCGGGCGTTCGAACGTGATCTGGAATTCGCAACGCAGGTCCAGCTGGGATTTCTCCCGAAGACCCGCCCCAAGGTTCCGGGCTATGTCTTCGGGGACTATTACGAAGCGGCCCTGCGCGTGGGGGGCGACTACTTTGACTACATCCCCCTGCCCGATGGACGACTGGCAATCACGATCGCTGACGTGGCGGGAAAAGGGATGCCCGCAGCCCTGCTGATGGCCCGACTTTATTCGTCGACCCGGCTCCAGCTGTTGACCTCGAACTCGCCGGCCCAGGCGATCAGTCGCCTGAACGCCGAGATCGCATCGAGTGGACTCGGCCATCGGTTCATTACATTCCTGTGCATGGTCCTCAATCCCAAGACACACGAACTGAGCGTGGTCAACGCGGGGCATCTTCCACCCGTCTTGCGTTCCAGAGATGGAAAGATCAGCTCCTTTGGCCGGGAACAGGCTAGCCTCCCGCTGGGGATCGTCCCCGATCTCGCTTACCAGGAAGCTGCGATTCAGGTGACCGCTGGCGATACAATCATCGCCTTTACCGACGGGGCCACCGAGGCCATGAATGCTGACAAGAAGATCTTCGGCCGATCACGCCTGGAGTCAATCGTTGCAGCAGAGAATGGGGATGTCGACGAAACCCTTCAAAAGATCACAACCGAAGTGGGTGAGTTTATCGCCGACGACGCGACGCGTGACGATCTGTGCCTGATCGGGATTCGCCGGAGTGAGTGAAGCTCCTGAGAAGCTACTCCCTGAAGATGTCCTCGGCGATGGAGGACTGATCGCCAATCGCATGGTAGGCTACGAAAGCCGCGAGCAGCAGCTGGCGATGGCTCACGCGGTCGCCCGGGCCATCGAGACGCAGCAGCATCTGGTCGTCGAAGCGGGAACCGGGGTCGGTAAAAGCTTTGCCTACCTGGTCCCCGCGATCCTCGCCGCGACACAGACCCGCAAACCCAACGGCGACCGCCGCAAGATCGTCATCAGTACTCACACCATTGCGCTTCAGGAACAGCTGATCGGCAAGGACATCCCGTTCCTCAATGCGATCATGCCCGTCGAGTTCTCGGCGGTGCTCGTCAAGGGGCGGTCGAACTACATCAGCCTCCGTCGAATGCACGGAGCCATGGAGCGGGCGGGCACACTGTTCGACAGCGAGCCCCTGGCCCAGCTCAGGCAGATCCGCAAATGGTCGGACGAGACCGGCGATGGCAGCCTGGCTGACCTCAGCTTTCGCCCACTCACCGAAGTCTGGGAAGAGGTCCAGAGCGAACATGGCAATTGCATGGGGAAACGCTGCTCGACCTATAACGACTGTCTGTACTATCGAGCCCGCAGAAGGGTTTGGAACGCCGACATTCTGGTCGTGAACCACGCGATGTTCTTCGCAGATCTGGCCTTGCGACGAGAAGGGGCGAGCGTTCTGCCCGACTATGATGTCGCAATCTTTGACGAAGCCCACACGGTCGAGGAGGTCGCCGGAGCGCACCTCGGCATTTCCATCTCCAACGCCCAGCTGCTCTACAACTTCAACAAGCTCTACAACGATCGCACGCAAAAGGGCATTCTGCTGCATCACCAGCTCAAGGACGCACAACAGCTGGTCATGCGGCTGCGGTATCTGACGGGGGACTTCTTCGACTCGGTTCAGCAGTGGCGGGATGAGCACGCCCGCTCGAATGGACGTGTCCGCAATCCACTTCCCGTTGAGGACACAATCTCGCCTGAGCTGAACGAGCTGTCGCGGATCATTCGCAACTATGCCGAGAAGCTCACTTCGGAAGAGCAGCAGGTGGAGCTGCGGGCATCAGCGGATCGGCTGCTCGGTCTGGCTCTCACCCTTCGAGCGTGGCTGAAACAGGAAGTCGAAGACGCCGTCTACTGGATCGAATCGACGGGGCGAGACCGTGGCCTGAAGCTCATGAGTTCGCCGATCGATGTCGGGCCGGTACTCCGAGATCAGCTGTTTGCGGAGGTGCCGAGTGTCATCCTGACCAGCGCGACGCTCTCGGTCGGCCAGCAGGACTTTGGATTCCTGCGAACGAGGCTGGGGCTGACGCAGGCCTCGGAGTTGAAGCTCGGGAGTCCATTCAATTATCGCGAACAGGTCCGACTGGTTCTGGCTGACCAGATGCCTGACCCGTCAACCGAAGCTGCGAAATACGATGAAGCCCTGATCCCGCGGATTCAGAAACACGTTCTGGAAACCCAGGGGCGGGCGTTCGTATTGTTCACAAGCTATCGCTCTCTCAAGCAGTGTGCCGATCGACTGACACGCTGGTTCGTGCAGCAGAATATGACATTGCTCTGTCAGGGAGACGGAGCGAACCGCACCCAGCTGCTCGATCGATTCAAGAAGGAAGAGCGTGCGGTGCTCTTCGGAACAGAAAGTTTCTGGCAGGGTGTCGACGTTCCGGGCGATGCCCTGCAGAACGTCATTATCACCAAGCTGCCGTTCAGTGTCCCCGATCACCCGTTGCTGGAAGCCCGCGTCGAACGCATCCGCGAAAACGGCGGTAACCCGTTCATGGACTACCAGGTCCCCGAGGCTGCGATCAAGCTGCGGCAAGGTTTTGGTCGCCTGATCCGCACCGCCCAGGACCACGGCCAGGTGGTGATCCTCGATCCCCGCATCCGCACCAAGCGTTACGGCAAACTCTTCCTCGACAGCCTGCCCACCTGCCGCGTGGTGGTCGACCGGGGGAATTGAGGGTGACAACCCGCTGGATAATGTGCCCCGCCGTGCGTTGAAAGTTGAGTATCATCAGCCGTTGAACTTGAAACGCCTGAAGGCTGAATCACGGATCAAACGTCTTCACGTTCCGGTAGGTATATTTGCCCTGGTTTTGAGAGGCGAGCTTCATCAGAAAGTTGGGAGCAGCCAGAGCCCCCTCTCCGGACGGCGGCGGAGATGTACCGAACTCGATGCAGTGAATATGAGTACCTCGGCGATTGACTCTCGCAATCTGTTTGAGTTCGGCAGAGTTCAATGCCTTACTCGCCCCATCTGTGAGAAGAAAAATCACGTCGGGTTCAAACTTCAATGCCAACTCAAGTGCGGGCAGGTGTTCCGTCCCTCCATCGGGTGAGATCGCCCCGACGAGTTCACTGATCTCCAGACGCTGGGCGTCCGTTCCAAAGAACATCCGGAATCGCCCATTGCGAGGCGTCCAGCTGAGCGGCTGGTCGTTGTAGAGAATCACCTGGAACTGCTGAACCTCCGTCAGTCGGCTAAGGCTCGTCATCAGTTCGGCTTTCGCAGCCCGGAATGCGCCGTGATCCTGCATGCTGGCAGAGCGATCGATGACGTAGACGAATGTTTTCCCGGCGTCATTCACCCCGAAGAGTGATGTCTGGCCGACGCCCTTCCCCTGGCCACCGCCTCCGCCTCGCGAACCAGGAGTACCGCTGCCCGTGGTCGTACTCTTGTTCGTGGAGTGAGCCGGAGTTCCACCGATGCCGCTGAGTGGCGGTGGCCCCGTTCCCAGAACAGGTGGACCTGTGCCGACCTGTGGAAGGCTTAATGGAACCGGGGGGGACTCGGAGATCGTCGGTGGGGCAACATCGGGAGTCGTCGGGGCCTGCTGCGGCTGGCTGGAGGCCACTTCCGCGAGACCCGGTTCACCTGGCCCGGCTGAGGGGGCACTGTTTGCATCCTCACGGGCTCGCAGGCCGATCTCTCGAAATCCGGTACCGTCCTCGCCGCTGTAATCTCCGCGACAGCTGGGAAGCTGAGTCACCGAAAACAAGGTCACCAGCATCAGACTGTGAAACACTAGCGAGAGCACCCATCCCGGGACCACACCCCGCACGACCGTTCCCCGCAACCAGTCGCGGACGGGGGCCTGAAGAGCTGTGCGTGGGGAAGGAGTCGCCATATCAGCAGACTACCCGCAGCGAATTTTCGCGGTCAATGGGAGTTGGGGGGAGAAAGCTCTCAGGTGTCAGCTTTCAGCGATCTGCTCTGACGAGGTGTTAAAAAGGCGAGAGTTCTGGAGGAATACGACTAATTGAATGTCGAAAGACTTCGCTCGGTTGGCAGTTTCTGCCGGGATCGGGACAATCGTTTGATTCCCCGTAGCAACATGGAACGAAGGTTTCGCTGATGAAGAACTGGCAATCTCGCATGTTGGTACCTGACTCGCTCGGGAGGGCGAAGCTCCTGCTGAGCCGCAACTGGTCGCCCTCACTGGGTTTCGTCTTCATTCTGTCTTTCATGGCCTCGATTCGCGCCGCTGAACCGGTGTCTCCGCTGACGCCAGCCCAGGCAATACAAGCGATGCGGTTGGATCCCGCGCTTTCGATTGAATTGGTGGCCAGCGAGCCGATGGTTCAGGACCCGGTCGCGGTCTGTTGGGACGCCCACGGAGCGATGTACGTCGCGGAAATGGGAGACTACCCCGCTCAGCCAACGGGGGGGCGGATCAAGCGACTCGTCGACACCGACGGTGATGGACGGATGGACAAGGTCACGACATTCCTGGCTGAGATCGCCTACCCCACCAGCGTGTTGCCCTATCGCGATGGCATCCTGGTCACAGCTGCTCCGGACATCATCTGGATCAAAGACACGGATGGGGATGGCATCGCCGATCAGCGCCAGGTGCTGCTCACCGGCTTTCGTGAAGGAAATCAACAGCTGCGAGTGAACGGACTGGTTCGTGGGCTGGATGGCTGGATCTACGGAGCCAATGGTCGCAGTGACGGCGACATTGGGTTCACGGGTGAGGATGGCAAGCAGGCCGGGACACCAGTCTCGATTCGCAGCACCGACTTCCGCTTTCAGCCGGATGACCGCATTGTCGAGACCGCGGGCGGGTTCACTCAGTACGGCCAGAGTTTCGATGACTTCGGTCAACGGTTTATCTCCTGGAACACCGTCCACATCCGGCATGTGGTCATGGAGCAGAGATACCTCGCACGCAATCCCAACGCTCCAGTCACAGCCACCGCTCAAGAGTTATCCGACGCCGGATCGACGCCGCGCGTCTTCCCGATCAGTGAAACGACCAAACGCTTCAACGCCGAGACTCCGGGGTTCTTCAACGCCAGCTGTGGGCTGACAATCTTTCGGGGGGACGGACTGGGTGACCAGTATCGAGGCCAGGCGTTCGCATGTGAGCCATTGTCGAATCTCGTTCACCGTGATGTGCTGCACTCCGAGGGAGCGTCCTTCATCGCCAGCCGGGCCGCCGAGGAACAGGAGCGAGAGTTTCTGGCGTCGACCGACACCTGGTTCCGCCCTGTGAATCTGGCGACCGGTCCTGATGGAGACTTGTATGTCGTCGACTTCTATCGTCGCTGGGTCGAGCATCCACAGTGGGTCGCCAACGAAGAGGCCCGCAAAACGGTCGACTGGTCGGAAGGCAAAGAGTTCGGACGGATCTACCGCATCGTGCCGAAAGCTCGAAGTGGGAACAAGACGGCTCATCCGAGCAACCTCGCAGCTCTGGATTCAAAAGATCTCGTTCCGTTGCTCACTCATCCGAACGCCTGGCAACGGGAGACCGCCCAGCGTCTGCTGGTCGAACGTCATGCGACCGGTCTCGACGCTGAACTGATCAAGCTGGCGAATTCTGCTCCGATCCCACAGGGACGTATTCATGCATTGGCTACGCTGAGGGAATTGAAAGGGTTGACCTCGCAGTGTCTGCTGGCAGGACTGCGAGATTCTGCTCCCGAGGTTCGCCGCTTTGCGGTTCAGTTGGCTGAACCGCAACTCGATCGCCAGTCCCCCGAGAACCAGACCATCGTCGATGCGGTCGAAGCTCTGGCTGATGATGAGCATGCTCAAGTGCGGTTTCAGGTCGCCTGTTCGCTGTCGTATCTCGATGCGCCCGAAAAGGCTGCCGTTCCACTTGCCAAGCTGTTCGCCCAGGATGGAAATGATCCGTGGATGCTGCAGGCCCTCTTCGTCTCGACACGAGGTCAGGCCCCCGCACTCGTTCGCGAACTGGCAGTCAACCAGTCGCTGGCGGTGGCCAAGCTCTCGATCGACCAGTTTCAATGGCTGGTGCAGGTCATCGCATCGGAGGCCTCGGGAAACGCTACGGAGTGGGATGAACTGCGTAAGACGTTTGAGTCGGCGGGCCAGACATCGTGGTTGCGGCTGCTGGCCTTGGGGCTGGCAACAGCTCAATCGGCAGAACCGTGGTTCGGTGAGGCAGTCGCTTCGGCCAATTCCATTGCAATCGACCTGGCCGCAGCCATGAACGACCGGCTCGTCGCCATCGGATTACTGAAGTACCTCGCTCCCGCGGAAGCGATCCCCAGCCTCGAACAGTTGCTCACTGCGGAACAGGCTCCTGAGATTCAGCAATGGGCTGCAGAGTCGGTCAGCGAGATTCCAGGCAACGAAGCTGCTCAAGTTCAGATTCATGCTGTCGCCCAGACCAGTCCGACAGTGCGACGCGCGCTGCTCGATTCTCTGATCGGTCGTCGGGATCGAGCCCAACAGCTGGCCCAGGCGATCCTCTCCGGCGAGTTCGCCGCCAACGAGCTCGATGGATCTCAACGGGAATTGCTGTTGTCGCGGCTCGACGACTCGTCGCGAGAGAGTCTCTCCAAGAAGTTCGTCCCGACGGGATCGGCCACTCGCAATGAAGTCATCGCCAAGTACGCCCCCGCTCTGGCAGAGAACCCGGATGTTGCACGGGGACGCCAGCTCTTCCAGCAGCACTGCCGGACCTGCCACTTCCGACAAGGGGACGGGCACCGCGTCGGCCCGGACCTCACGGGAGTCGCCGGTCGCAGCCCGACCGATATCCTCGCCGATGTCCTCGATCCAAATCGTTCGGTATCCGTCGACGGTCGCAGCTTCACTCTGGTCACCAAAAGTGGCGTCGTTCACTCGGGCCTGATCGCGGGGGAAAGTGCCACCAGCGTGACACTGAAGAAGCCTGGTGGTCTGCTGGAATCGGTCCTGCGAACAGAGATCGAAGAGCTGCGGTTCACCGGGAAATCGCTGATGCCGGAGGGCTTTGAGCAATTACTTTCACCCGGCGACCTTGCGAATCTGATTGCATTTCTCAAGGATGCTAACATTCGCTGACATTGAGGGTGCGTTTCGTCGTCACGGACAGGCGACCACTGAGGTTTCTGGAACCCCTAGTGACTGTTGTCTGCGAGTTCCTGGGCGGTCGACTTCCGCCACAAAATCTTCTGGAGTGAACCGATGACTGGCTCGCAGCGGTTACGCCGCTTGATGGCATTTTGTGTATTCGTGTTCGGACTTTGTGGAGCAATGACCTCGGTAAGTGCTGCGTGGAAGGTCGGAGCAGCAACCTCCGAAATGGTGGCTGAAGACACGATGGTTATCGGGGGAGGCATTGGTCCCGGCTTTGTGAAGGGACAGGAAGGCAAGCTGCAGGCCACGGCCATCGTAATTCAGGGCGAGATCAAGCTGTGCATCGTGGCCGTCGACATCCTGATGATCAATCGCGACTACCTCGACCAGGCCGCTCAGCAGATCGAACAGGCGACGGGAATCCCGACCAACAATGTCTTTATCAACTCCAGCCATACCCACCACGCTCCGTCGACAGTGACTGTCCATGGATACGATCGCGATGAGGAGTTCTGCCGTCGCACGGTGACGGCAATTGTCGAAGCAGCCAAGCAGGCCAATGCCGCGGCCGACAAGTCGGGGCCCTGCGAGGGTCTGTTCCGTTTGGGGCAGGAAGCGAGCGTGGGACAGAATAGCCGTCAGTTGCTGAAGGATGGCAAGATCTACTGGATCGGTCCACGTGACGAGATGGTGCGTCCGACCGGCCCCTTTGATGTCGATCTGCCGGTGCTGGCTTTTCAGCGGGAAGACAAGACCTACGCCGGTCTGATCTTCAACCATTCGACGCACTGCATTGGCACCCGTTCCGGCAAGCGGTCGCCCAGCTTCTATGGTCTCGCGGCACAGGAGTTGTCTGCGGACCTGGGAACGAATGTCGAGTTCCTGTCGGGAGCCGCGGGCTCAACGCACAACCTGACTCTCGATTGCGATGAGATGGTACTGCGAATGAAAGGCGCTGTCCGCGAGGCTCTGACCAAAGTCAAGCCGATCGAGTCGAACAAGCTCGCCTCGATCAAGCGAGAGATCAACTTCCAGATGCGAAAGTTCGACGAAGAGAAGGAAGACAAGGCAGTGGTCGAGTACTGTCAGAAGTACGCCCCGGGCGGAGCTGATTTTATCATCGACGTGTTCCGCAAGAGTCGGGCCAAGCTCAAGGACCAGCAGGGGCAAACCCGCACCACCTGGATACACGCCATCCAGATCGGTGATGTCTACTTCGTCGGCGTCCCGGCCGAGTTCTTCACCACTCACGGGATCGAGATCAAGAGGCGTTCTCCCTTCCGCAATACCTTTGTGTGCGGGCTGACTGATGACTACGTGGGCTACCTGCCCGACCGACCGGGCTTTGAAGCGGGGGGATACCAGACCTGGTCCGGTCTGCACAGCTTCTCCGAGGTGGGGACAGGTGAAATGGTCGTAGAAGAGTGTTTGAAATTGCTGAATGATCTGCAATAAGGCATCCTGTGGGGAGAATTGGTCTCTCGTGTAGGAGTCATCCCCCATGTTCAGCTCAGTGATTCGACGATTCGCGCCCCGGCGGCGGACGGCGTTAGTGTGGGCCGTGCTGTTCTCGGCAGCGATAACAGTTGCCCCCGGCGTGATTCGCGGACAGGCAACGTCCGACTCCGCTGGCACCAAGACTGCAGTCGACCCCAAGCTGCAACTGATTGGCAGCTTGGCCTCTTCACATGTCTACACCACGTTCGGGTATATCGGTGTCGTCGCCGACAATACGCAAAAGGAACTCTACACCCCGCAACGGGTGGATGACCTGATGCGGGAAGTGGTCGTCATCTCGGAATCGCTGATCAAACAAATGGAGGAGCTGCAGAAGTCCAATCTCACTGCGTCCGATGCTGACGCCGTGAAAGAGATCATGGAGATCTACAAACTGCTCAACCAGGAATCCGACGCACTGCGAGCCTATGCCAAGGACAAGAGCGAAGCAAACGGGAATGCTTTCAATAAGCTGCGGGGGGAAACGTGGCCCCGGGTCGCCAAGCTGGTGGGGATCCCGGTAGAGACACCCGCCTCTGAATAGTTGTTTTTAGACGCTCTTCGACAGAACTCGTGCTGACCTGATTCGAGGTTTCTGCGACACTCCGCACGTTCTCCGACTCGCCTATCACATTGCAAGGAGGCTGTGTGTCGAGCGTTCATCGAATCCGTGTGTGGCCGTGGATCGTGCCGCTGTGTACTGGCCTGCTCATGCTGGCCGGACTGGCGGGGATTTCACGGGGTGATGAACTGTCGACAGGGGCGCCATTCCTGCCGCGTCAGCTGATGTGGGTCGGGATTTCGCTGCCCGCATTGCTGCTGCCTTTGTGCGTCCATTACCGCCGGTTGAAGTCCATCAGCTTCTCTCTGTATGCAGTGACGCTCGTGCTGTTATGTGTCGTCTTCTTCTGCCCGCCTCGTAACGGAGCCCGAGGGTGGATCCCGCTGGGAATCGCCGATTTCCAACCCTCCGAAGTGATGAAGCTGGCGTTGATCGTGACGTTGGCGCGGTATCTGATGTATCGCCAGTCGCATCGTACGTTGTGGGGGATGATCCCCCCGTTTGTGCTGACTCTGGTTCCCGTGGTGATGATTCTGGTCGAGCCCGACCTGGGGACGGCGATTCTGTTCTTCCCGGTTCTGTTTGCGATGCTGTTCGCAGCGGGAACGCGGTGGCCAGCCCTGCTCTTTGTCGCCCTGCTGGGGGTGGCGAGTCTTCCTATGGTGTGGAAGTTCATGACCCCCGAACAACGATCGCGAGTCACCGTTCTGTTCCAACAGGAGGATGGCCGGTCCAGGAGCGGCGACGACTACCAGCTGCATCAGGCTAAACAGATGCTCGCATTCGGAGGGGCGTGGGGCAGCGATCGTTCCGGGATGGCGGTGTCCGATCCTTCGGCGTATCACCTGCCCGCTTCGCGCAACGACTTTGTGTTCTGCCTGGTCGGAGAACGGTGGGGGCTGGTCGGGTGTCTGGCCGTACTGGCGACCTATCTGATCCTGCTGGCGTGTGGGCTGGCGATCGCTGGTGGGACAGAGGAACCTTTTGGTCGTCTGGTCGCGACCGGAGTGACCGCCTTGCTCGGGACTCAGCTGGTCGTCAATACCGGTGTCACCGTCGGGTTGATGCCGATTACCGGAATTACTCTCCCGCTCATGAGCTCCGGGGGATCGAGCTTGCTCACGATCTGCTTCTCGATTGGACTGCTGATCAACATCGGAATACGACCTGACTACGAACTGTCTGGAGACCCCTTCCGCTTCACGGAGCCAGTCGCATCGTGACCAGCTGGGCCCTGAATCTTCTGTATTGCGGGCTGATTGCGATGTTCAGTCCGTTGTTACTCTTTCGGTCACTCTGGCAGGGGAAGTATCGCCAGGGCTGGGGACAGAAGTTTCTCGGGCGAGTGGACGTGCGGACATCCACTGGTCCGGCGATCTGGCTGCATGCGGTGAGCGTTGGCGAGGTATTGATCCTCCGCACGCTGATTCCGCCTCTGCGCGACCGGGTCCCCGGATGCGAGATCTGGATCTCGACAACAACGCACACCGGTTACGCAGTTGCGAAAGAGAAGTACCCCGACTGCAAGCTGATTTACTTTCCGCTCGATTTCACGTGGGCGGTGAAGAATGCCCTGGATCGAGTGAAGCCATCGATCGTGGTCCTGGTCGAGCTGGAACTCTGGCCGAATTTCATCCGAGAGGTTGACTCCCGATCGATCCCACTGGTTCTGATCAATGGACGGATGAGTCCGCGCAGCTTTCGCGGGTACAGGCGGATCCGCTGGTTCATGTCCGGGTTGTGGAAGCATTTCACGCGAATGGCGGTACAGACCGAAGAGATCCAGAACAGGCTGCTGTCTCTCGGCGCGCCACAGGACCGCATCGTGGTCACCGGATCGACCAAGTACGATGGGATCGAGACGAACCGGCAGAACCCACGGACGCAAGCGATTCGCCAACAGTTCGGCATCGGCGACGAAGAGACCGTATTCATCTCGGGAAGCACGCAGGCCCCGGAGGAAGGTTACGCCATCGACACGTACCTTTCGCTACGGGATCGATTTCCCCGGCTGCGTCTGGTTTTGGTCCCCCGGCATCAAGAGCGGTTCGAGGAAGTGGCTGGGCTGGTCACCTCACGCGGGTTGCCGCTGCTACGTCGTAGTGCCATCAAGGCGAAGTTGTCACCCAGTGGTGAATCCACGGTACCGGTCGACTCGCTTGTTATCCGTGCTTCATCGGCATCGAACATCGCCGAGAAGCCGATTTTGATGCTCGATACGCTGGGCGAACTGGGTGCCGCCTGGGGCATGGCCGATATCGCATTCGTCGGCGGAAGCCTCTCGAAACGCGGCGGCCAGAACATGATCGAACCCGCCGCGTATGCCGCAGCTGTCTTATTTGGCCCGAATACGATGAACTTCCGGCAGGTGGTCGAACTGCTGCTGAGCGAGGATGCCGCCCAGGTGGTTCACTCCGCAGAGGAACTGCGACAGGTCGTTGGTGAGTTTCTGGAACGCCCCGATCGGGCCCGCCAGCTGGGCGAGACAGCCCGGAGTGTCGTTCTCAAGCAACAGGGGGCGACTTCTCGCACGACCGAGCTCATCGTCGAAGCACTCCGGCGTCGCAGTGGGCACATCGAATAAGCCTGTTACTGGATTACGAACTGCCCAACATGCGTCAGGAACTCCATAGAAGGTCGGCGTTTCGCGCGGTACAGTGACAGGCGTCAGACGCTCACACCTTTCGAGGAGACCTCCGATGGTACGCACTGCATCGACGATGTTACCCCTGGGCAGCCCCGCACCCGATTTTTCGCTCCCCAATGTGGACGGCAAGACGGTGTCTCTGGCCGATTTCCAGGGGAAGGCCGGACTGCTGGTCGTCTTCATGTGCAACCACTGCCCGTTCGTCATTCACGTGCGGTCCCAGCTGGCTCAGTTCGCGAAGGAATACTCGGACAAGGGACTCGGCATCGTCGGCATCAGCAGCAACGATGTCGTTGAATATCCCCAGGACGGTCCCGAGGCGATGAAGGTTGAACATGCCTCGGCGGGATATGTCTTCCCTTATCTGTACGATGCGACCCAGTCGGTGGCCAAGGCTTACCGGGCAGCTTGTACTCCCGACTTTTTCCTGTTTGACCGTGACTTACGGCTGGTCTACCGTGGGCAGTTCGACGACAGCCGGCCCAAGACCGATATCCCCGTCACCGGAAGTGATCTCCGCTCTGCCGCTGATGCACTGCTGGCGGGGATGCCCGTCGTGGCCGATCAGAAGCCCAGCATCGGCTGTAACATCAAGTGGAAGGCGGGGTCCGAGCCTGATTACTTCCCAGGAACCTAAGCGTAGATTCACGCAAAGGCGGGTGATCCCGGCTCGATGGTCCTTCGCCGTCTGAACCTTTAAACTACGTCCTTCTCACGTGGCCCTGGCGCTCGGTCCGCGTTTCGTTACCCCTTCCCTCCAGACACGATTCTCATGTCGCAACTCACCGGTAATCTTCTTGTCGGCCAGTCCGGCGGTCCCACAGCTGTCATCAACGCGAGCGTCTGCGGCGTCGTGCAGGAGGCCTTCAAGCACAGCTGCATTCAAGGCATTTACGGCGGGATGAATGGCATCCTGGGGATGCTCAACGAAGAGATTTTTGACTTCCGCAAGGAAGATCCGGCATCGATTGAAGGTCTGAAGTTCACGCCCGCGGCGGGGCTGGGAACCTGCCGCTACAAGCTCGACTTCAAAAAGAAGGCCGAGAAAGCCGCCAAAGACATGGACCGACTGTTCGAGGTGTTCAAGGCTCACAACATTCGGTACTTCTTCTACGCGGGCGGAAACGATTCGCAGGATTCATCGCACAAGATTCACCTGGAGTCGGTGAAGCGTGGCTGGGAAATGCGGGTCATCGGCGTGCCCAAGACGATCGACAACGACCTCCCGCACACTGACCATACGCCCGGCTATGGCAGCGTCATCAAGTATGTCAGCGCGACCGTCATGGAAGTCGGCTTCGATGTCGGCTCGATGGCCACCGACGATGGTTCGTGTTGCATTATCGAAGTCATGGGCCGCTCAGCAGGCTGGATCGCAGCGGGAGCAGCGCTCGCGCAGCGGGGCAATCCCGATAACCCACCACAGATTATTCTGTTGCCTGAAATCCCCTTCGAGCGGGAAAAGTTCATCGAAAAGGTGAAGTCGGTCGTCGCTCGCAACAAGTACTGCATCGTCGTCTGCGGTGAGGGGATCCGTTACCCCGATGGTCGCGAAGTCGGTGCCGACTACACCAAGCTCGACGATTTCGGCCACCCCGCTCTGGCTGGGGCAAGCACCAAGCTCAAGGAAATCATCGAGAAAGATATGAATCTCAAGACCCGCACGGTGCTACTCGGGTATGCCCAGCGTGCCGCAGCTCACTATGGCAGTGCGACTGATGCCGAAGAGTCGCATGCCTGCGGAGTCGCAGCGACGAAGGCAGCTGTCAGCGGAATCAGCGGCCAGATGGTCAAGATCGTCCGCACGGGCAGCAAGCCCTACAAGTGGACGACCGGACTCCAGCCCCTGGAAGACATCGCCAACGTCGAGCACTTCCTCCCCAAGGACTGGATCGCCGCCGATGGTTTCGGAGTGACCGAGAGGTTCATCGAATACGCCGCCCCACTGATCGAAGGCCAGACCAAGGTCCCCGAAGTCAGCGGCCTACCAGGGTATGTCACCCTCGCCAAACACAAGCTGGCGAAGGTTCTGCCGCCCCGGTAGCACACCTATTAGACGCTAGTGAGTCTGAACGCTCACACCTTCAAGCCAACGACCGAATCAATCAGCTGATCGCTGGTTTGATTCGGTCGTTTTATTGTTATTGAGTGCCTTGACAATCCCCCCCCGCGTGGTGGAGCATCCATTTACCACGGCCACGGCATTCGCCGATGTTCACTCACCTTTCTATTGTGATCTTCGTCCTGAAGTAGGCACCCCATGTCTGCCGATAATCTCTTCCAAGCATGTTGTCGATTTTCCGCGAATCGATGGAAACTTGTTGACCAGCGTCGTTTCACAAATATAAGGTGAGAAAACTGTCGCTGAATTAGTCTCTTTGCATTGAATTCACCTTTTGCCTGCCTCTGTCGGAAAGCAAGGACATATTGTGATCCCAGTTCAACTTCACGGTCTGTTGCTTTCGTTTCTGACCACGACACGCCGAAGAAAATCGGATCTACGAAAATCGCTCCCATGGATTCAGTCCTGCGAATCCCGTCTTTTGCTGAGCGGACAGAATGCTCATGTGGATGTGGCCTACGGCGTATTCTCTCCAGCTCAGATCGAGGCACTAGAATCCACGCCCATTAATCCTGCACTGGGATCGAAAACGCCAGCTGCGGCCAAGAATTTCGATGGCGGACATCAAGCGAACACCCTGACGATTGTTCTCGACTTTAAGGAGGCCAGTCAGGGAAACACCAGCGATGTTATGGGAAATGTGATTTCTTCATTTGATGTGAGCTCATTTGGGTTCACAACAGCACAATTCGATACGTTGGCCAATGCGATTCTGGCAGAAATCGATGACGACTACTTTCGGGAATTGGTGGGTACTGTCGCGGGTCCTGTCGGAAAAGACCTGGCGATTGATTTCATGATTGGGAATATTGGAACCGCACCAGTTGGGATCACCAATTATTACTTTGTCCAAATCGGTACAGCCGTGTCTGGCCCTGGCGTAACCGGAGGCGTGCTGGGCATCGCAGCCGGTAGCGCGGTACGTGATAGCTCGGGAGTTGGTCCAAATTTCGGGATTAAGTCTGGGGATGTCGTTGCCTCGGTCTTCACTAACACCATTCAAGGATTACAGGGCATAACACCCTCAAATGCATTGTCCTCTGGGAATCTGACGTTTACAACGAATGCCATTAGTGGAACGCTCTCTCACGAGATCGGACATACACTGTCGCTCTCGCACATCAACAAAGCAGGGTCTGTTCAACCGACCTCTGGAGTATCGCCCATCATGGGGACCGGGGCGATTGACTTGCCGAATCAGGATCGCCTGACGGACAGGCAGTTCTCTCTCTCCGGATTCGATGGTCAGGATGCAAACGCCCCCCGGCAACATGTTCAGCAACTGGTCAACGCTGTCGGACTCCACGACTTCAATACAGGAACCAATACCGCTCCAGTCCTGAATAACCAGACACTCCCGTCGTTGCTTGAAAACAGTGCCAACGGTACGGTCGTTGGAACCGTCGTTGCCTCGGACGCGGACCCGAACCAGACACTGATCTATTCCATTGTTAATGGAAATACCGGTAACGCCTTCGCAATCAATCCGACAACTGGGCAAATCACTGTCAATTATCGATTGGCTGTCGACTACGAAACGAATCCGGTCTTTCAATTAACCGTTCAAGTCACCGATAACGGTAGCCCCGTCATGTTCGATACGGGACTTGTGACAATCAACATCAACGATCAGAACGACCTCGATTTTGGAGACCTGCCAGACACGTTTGGGACCACTGTGGCTTCGAATGGTGCTCGCCATCAGACCGTCACGGGACTATTCCTGGGGACAGGTTTCACAAATGAATTCGATGGCCAGCCGAGCACAACCGCCTCGCTGGATAGTGATGACGGAGTGACCCTGCCTTCCGTCCTGACACCCGGTACGAATGCGCGGCTAGGTGTCAGGGCTTCTCAAGCCGGTCGACTGGATGTTTTCATCGATTTCAATGGCAATGGTGTGTTCGAGTCGAATGAGCGTACCACACCGGTCGGTGGACTGCTCGTCAATGCGGGATCGAATGTCGTCAACGTGAGTGTCCCCGATACTGCTTCCTTAGGCCAGCGCGGTGCTCGATTCCGCCTCTCCTCAACTGGAGGTCTGGGTGCGACGGGAATGGCACCAGATGGAGAGGTCGAAGACTACTTCGTCACGCTGGGAGCAGCTGGCACCGCTTACGACTATGGCGACCTGCCGGATACGTTTGGCACAATACAGGCCAGCGACGGAGCCCGGCACCCGACTGGTGGCGGGTTGTTACTCGGTACGGGTGTCACTTCCGAAACAGATGGGAAGCCCGGCACGGCGGCGAACCTGGATAACGATGACGGGGTGCTCTATCCCGCAGGTTTCGTGCTCGGAAACAGTGCTCTGTTGAAAGTCAGGGCCTCGCGGGCCGGAAAACTGGATGCCTTCATTGATTTTAATAGCAATGGCGTATTCGATGCGAATGAGCGAGTGACCCCTGAAGGTGGGCTAGCGCTCGTTCCAGGCGTAAATAGCGTGACTGTGAATATCCCAGCCACTGCGGTGGTTGGTCAACGTGGGGCACGCTTCCGTCTGTCCACTGCGGGAGGGCTCGCAGCCACAGGACCAGCTGCGGATGGGGAAGTTGAGGACTATTTATTCCGGTTGACCAGCTCAGGCCCCACATACGATTTCGGTGACCTGCCGGATACGTTTGGCACGCTGCTCGCCAGTAACGGGCCCCGGCACCAACTCGGGAGTGGTTTAACTCTCGGATACGGTGTGACAACCGATGCTGGCGGACAACCGAATGCGTCAGCGAACAGTGACACTGATGACGGAGTGAAACTGCCAGATTCCATGACCCCCGGGGCGATCGCTCAGATCGAAGTCACCGCATCAAAAGCTGGTAATCTCGATGCGTTCATCGACTTCAACGGGAATGGAAAATTTGACGCTGACGAGAGAGTGACTCCAGTCGGCGGTCAGGCCCTCACGGCTGGCGTAAACATCGTGTCAGTGACAGTCCCCACCAACGCATCGATAGGTCAATTGGGAGCACGCTTCCGCATCTCTACGGTGGGTGGACTCGGTGCACTGGGATCGGCAATCGATGGCGAAGTGGAAGACCACTTCGTGCGAGTGGCTCTCAACGATTTCGGCGATTTGCCCGACACCTTTGGGACGACACTGGCTCAGGATGGAGCGAGACACCTGGCGGGAACCGGGCTTTATCTGGGGGCTGGTGTCACGAGCGATCTGAACGGACTCCCAAGTGCTCCGGCGAATCGGGATCGCGACGATGGAGTGACATTCTCCTCGACTCTGATTGCCGGAATCGGAGCACGATTGAATGTTGTCGCCTCACAGGCTGGCAAGCTCGACGCATTCATCGACTTCAACGGCAACGGGGTGTTTGATTCAGATGAGCGGGTCACACCGATCGGTGGTTTAACACTCGCAGCTGGCACTAACAGCGTCTATGTCGAGGTCCCTGTGACTGCCGTCGCGGGAGCGAGAGCTGCTCGCTTCCGCCTCTCGTCAGCCGGCGGGCTCTCTGCGAAGGGAGCTTCTGCTGACGGAGAGGTTGAGGATTACATCATGAACGTTGTGTCCCCGGCCGAGGACACGATTCAATTGCTGCCCGACCCAGAAAGCCCTGGCCAGCAGTTGATCTACGTCAAAGGCACTGCGGGGAACGACACGATTTCCGTGGCGAAAACGAACCTCGGATTCGTCGTCAAAATGAACAACAAAGTCAGTCCTGACCTGAGTGCAAATTCGCGGATTCTGATCTACGGAGGACAAGGGAAAGACAATATCTCGTTGCCCACATCGAGTCCGCTGCCTGCCATGGTGGACGGTGGTCCCGGAAATGATTCGTTGTGGGGCGGTAA
>QWOR01000096.1 GCA_003669575.1 Planctomycetota bacterium
AGTTCCAGATGGCTCGGCCACTCCGATTGTGAACCGAGATTCTCCGTGGTGCGGACCAGCCCGCTGCCAAAGAACCGCTCCCAAGCCCGGTTCACCCAGACACGGGCCGTCAGCGGATGCTGTCGTGATACGAGCCATTGAGCAAATCCCAGTCGATTCACCGGGGCATCCACCGGAAGTGGTGGCAGCGACGCCGGTACGCCGCGCGTAACTTTCTCGCCAGGCTGGTCGTACTGACCACGATTCAGCGCAAATGCATCCCGCGGAGTGGCGAGTTCCCGCATGACCATGACGCTGGGAATGACCGCTTCATAGTCGGTGACGGCTTTCCTGGCTGAGGCGACAGCCTTCTCAGCCTGCTGAGTCTCCAGGTCGGCGTGCTCTCGGAAATAGGTCTCGATCTCCTTGAGTTGATCGGGCGCACGCTGGCTCTTCTCGGTCAGGATGGCTTGCCGCAAGGAGTCGGGGACAGACGTGCCCTTGATCGTCAGCTTCTCACCCAGCCAGCTGGACGTAGAGACGCGGAATCGACCTATGTTGTGTTCGCCGATGGCGTCGTGCTTGAGGACCACGGTGATCGTAGCCCCTTCCGGGACTGTTATCGGGGCGGCAAAACCGAAGATGGCTTTGCGCGGCTCCTTCTTCGTTAACCCGTCAATGGCCCACCCCTTCGTGTTCTTGCCCTGACGCTGAGCTTTCCCATCGATAATCGCCTGGACGGGCCAGCCCTGCTGATCGTAATCCGACTCGGCCCGTGAGATCTCGGCTTTAATGGGGCTCGCCAGCGAGGGGGCCGAAATGAAGGCATCAATGTCGGACAGGACAAAGTTGCCACTGGAGTACCGCCCCAGACTCATGTTCGGCAGCGACGGATCGGGCAGTGCCTCCAATAACAATCCGGTGAATGCACCCGGTTGGATCGCAGCCTCAACCATGTACTCATCGTTCGGCGGATTGGTGCCACTGGCCAGCCATGACTGATCGGGTTGTTTCGTGAGTGTGGCACCTCCAGCACTCTGAACGGAGGTCGGTTCCAGAACCCGCCAAGGATTGGGATTCTCGGCCAGCTGTTTCGCGAATTCGATCTCCCACGCTGCCTGCCGGGTGGGTAGCGTGTTCTTCAACTCGGCGAGGCGTGCCTCGGCAGTGGCCGCGACGGCCTTCCGCTGGGCGAGAATCTCATCATGAGCGGGTGTTGGGAGCTTCAATGTCGGTCGCGAGTTGCCCCCTTCGACATCGAGGACTCCCGACTCATCCACCGAATTGAAGAATGCGAACAGCTGGTAGAACTCCTTGTGCGTAATCGGGTCATACTTGTGATCGTGGCAACGGCAGCAATTGAGAGTCAGTGCCATCCAGGTCAGGCCAGTGGTTTCCACGCGATCGATCACCGTCTCGGAAAACCACTCTTCCGCGATGCGTCCGCCTTCTCCATTCAAGCGGGTATTGCGGTTAAATCCGCTCGCAATGATCTGGTCCTGGGTCGCATCGGGCAACATGTCGCCGGCCAGCTGTTCGATCGTGAACTGATGAAAAGGGAGATTGCGGTTAAAAGCGTTGATGACCCAGTTCCGCCATTCAAACATCTGGCGTGAGGAATCGACCTGGAAGCCATTACTGTCGGCATACCGCGCGTAGTCGAGCCATTGCTGGGCCATGCGCTCGCCGTAGTGTGGAGAGGAGAGCAGGCGGTCAACGACATGTTCGTAAGCCTGCGGCGACGTATCGGCCAGGTAGGCGTCGATCTCGGCCAGAGTCGGTGGGAGTCCAGTCAAATCGAGGGTCACGCGGCGAATGAGCGTTTCTCGCGGTGCCTCGGGACTGGGGACCAGGCCGTTCTGTTGGAGTTTCGCCCGTACAAATTGATCGATCGGATTGCGGACGCCTTCGATGGTGGGCACAGCAGGACGTTCGACTGGCAGAAAGGCCCAGTGCCCCTGGTACTCAGCACCCTCAGAAATCCATTGTTTGATCGTCGCCAGCTGTTCAGGCTTGAGGACCTTGCCGGTCTTGGGCGGCGGCATCTGCAGTTCGGGATCGGTCGAGGTGATCCGCTTCCAGACCTCGCTGGTGTCGACCTGTCCGGGAACGAGTGCTGGACCAGAGTCGCCTCCTTTGGCAGCCTCAGCTGCAAGGTCAAGTCTCAGGCCCCCCTCGCGATGTGTCTGATCTGGTCCGTGACACTGAAAGCAGTGGTCTGACAGGATCGGCCGGATCTGTCGATTGAACTCGACACGGGGCTCTGCTGCTGAGACCACGACTCCGCTGGCCAGAACCAACAGACAGGCGATTGTCGATCTTGCAGCGCGGAATATCCAAGCCATGCGGTCACCTTCTCGGTCACTGACGCGGGATCTCGATCACTCAATTCTACGGGATCGCCCCGAGGGTGACCATTCGTGGCTCGCGATTGAACAGGAACTTGGCCCGCAAGGACGCCAAGAGACGACTCCCTCGCAAGATTCACACCCCTCCGTGAAACGAATACGATGTCGGCTCACACAATCACTGGAGCAAACCGAAGTGCGAAATACCCGGAAGACTTGGCAGCTGGTCGGTGCCTGTTCATTGGCACTGGGACTCGTAGGGTGGGGCCTTGCTCATGGGGACGATCCGGCGTCCGCCAAAACGCCCTACAACTCGGAAGGTTCGACACTCCCGTTTACGCTTCCAGAGGACACAGTTAAGGGAATGACGTTGCCACCCGGATTTCGGGCTCAGGTGTTCGCTGCTGAACCCGAGGTGCAACAGCCCATCGGGATCGCGTTTGATTCCCGTGGTCGTTTGTGGGTGGCTGAAAACTACACCTACGCCGAGGCAGCGATCAACGTCGATCTGGCACTCAACGATCGTATCATTGTGCTTGAGGATCAGGACCACGACGGCAAGAGCGACAAACGCACCGTTTTCTGGGACCAGGGAAAGTGTATCACCAGCGTCGAAGTGGGCTTTGATGGGGTCTGGGTGCTCGACCTGCCACGACTGCTCTTTATCCCAGACCGCAACCATGACGATGTGCCTGATGGTCCTCCCGAGGTGATCCTCGACGGATTCGAGACCGGATCGCTCCGACACAACTTTGCCAATGGACTGCGCTGGGGGCCAGATGGTTGGCTCTATGGACGGCACGGAATTCTAGCCACTTCTCGTATCGGCGTGCCGACAGCCACCCCACAGGAACGTGTCGCCATCAACTGTGGCGTCTGGCGATTTCATCCGACTCGCAAGACGGTAGAAGCAGTCGGCCACGGAACGACCAACCAGTGGGGTATGGACTGGGATGAGAATGGGGAACTCTTCGTCATCAACACGGTGATCGGTCACCTGTGGCATGCCGTGCCGGGAATTCATTGGCAGCGGATGTTCGGCGAGGACCTGCGACAGAATCTGTACGAACTCGTGCCTCAGACAGCTGACCATTTTCACTGGGACACTCGGGAAGTGTGGAGCGATATTCGCAAAATTGGAGTGTCGCCCACGACCGATGCAGCGGGAGGTGGCCATGCCCACAGCGGGTTCATGATCTACCAGGGCAACAGCTGGCCGAAGGAGTACCGAAACAGCGCTTTCACGGTCAATCTGCACGGGCACCGCATCAACCGTGATACGATTGAACGACACGGGGCGACCTTTGTCGCGCACCATGCTCCTGACTTCATCAAAATCGCCGATCCCTGGTTCCGCGGGTTGGACTTGCTTCAGCATCCAGATGGCAGCGTGTACATCGCCGATTGGACCGACGTGGGCGAATGCCACGAGAACGATGGCGTGCACCGAACCTCGGGACGCATCTATCGAATTTCCTCGTCAACCCCGAATGAGACACAGTCTCTCGACAAAGCCTCGCTGGCGGAGCTTGTTTCTATTCTGGTCGGCTCCAATGAGCCGGAATCGCGGATGGCTCGCAGACGGCTTCAGCAGACCGCGAATCCCGAAGTTGCAGAACTGGCAACCATACAATCGAAGCTGAGAGATATGGCAGAAGCCAGCGACAGCCCTCGTGTTCGCCTGCGGGCCATCTGGGGACTCAACTCCCTGGGTGTGATTGATGAAAGCTGGTTGATTACCCGACTGGGAGATCAGAGCGAGAACGTCCGGGCCTGGGCCGTCCGATTGCTGAGTGATCACCCGCAGGTCAGTCCCACAGCGACCGCGGCGTTCAAGCAACACGCGACGAAGGAGACGAGCGGACTGGTCCTCACCTACCTGGCCTCTGCACTTCAGAAAATCAGTAATGCAGGTGACTGTCTAGCCCTGGCCGCGTCGATCAGCCAGCACCGCGAGTTTGCGGACGACCGAGTTCTCCCGCTGATGGTCTGGTATGGGATCGAGCCCGTTGTCGTGAGCGATCCCGCAGCCGCCCTCAAGCTTGCGTCGGAAACCAGCTTCCCCAAGTTGCGACAGTTTGTGGCGCGGCGGTTATCGAGTGCTCAATCGGTCCGGTCACGCTCGCTGGATGAGCTGTCATCCATGCTGCTGAAAACAGATTCGCAGGCACGTAAAGATATCCTCACAGGAATCTCGCGAGGCTTCGAGGGCATCCGCAAAGTGGCCGCACCTCACGGCTGGGATGTCACAGCCAAAGCTCTGGCCAACGACCCGTCTGAGGATGTTCAGCGGATCGCCAAGGAACTGTCGGTCATTTTCGGTGACGGCCATGCGATTGATCAGATCAAGGCCCTCGCCGCGGACGACAAGGCATCGATCGAAGCCCGGCAACAGGCGATTCACACCCTGGTCGAGGCTCGAGAAGAGTCGGTGGCACCGCTGCTCCTGAACCTGCTGAATCATCGTGAACTCGGCGTCGCAGCTGTGCGTGGTCTGGCCGCAGTGCATCATCCCGACACGGGCAAACTTCTGGTCGAGCGATTTAGCGCCCTGTACCCACCGACCAAGTTCGAGGCGGCAAACACACTGGCATCCCGAGCAGAGTTTGCCCTGCTCATGGTGCAGGGAGTCGCTGACAAGAAGGTCGACCGGCAATACATCTCCCCGTTTCTGTTGAGACAGATGCAGACTCTTGGAAACGATACGTTGTCAAAGCAGGTCAACGAGCTCTGGCCGGAGCTGAAGCAGCTCTCCGCCGACAAGACCAAGAAAATCGAAGCCTGGAAAACCAAGCTCACACCAGAACGTCTGGCCGCTGCCAACGCGAGCCGCGGGCGAGTGTTGTTCGAAGCGTCATGCGCCAAATGCCACCGGCTCTTCGGGAGCCCGATGGGAATCGGCCCCGACCTGACAGGGGCCCAGCGTTCGAATTTGCACTATGTTCTGGAGAACACCATCGATCCGAGCGCCACACTCGGGGAAGCCTTCAAGATGACAATTGCAGTCCTGGACGATGGTCGTGTCATCAATGGAATCGTCGGAGCGAAGAACGATTCGACCACGACATTCAACACGCCGACCGGTCCCGTGGTCATCGAGAATGACCAGATCGAGGAGACTCGAATCTCGAACCTCTCGATCATGCCGGAAGGCCAGCTGGACCTGCTCAAGGAGGACCAGGTGGCCGATCTGGTCAAGTACCTGCAATCCCCGGAACAGGTCCCATTGCCGTAATCCGTCAATGGTGTGACACTGACGGCGTTTGCTCTGACCCCCTCCTTTACAACCACTGATCACTCATGGGTCTTGAAAACCGCGACTACGCTCGACGCCAGGACCATTACTCGTCATCTCCATTCCGTGGACTGACGGTGGTTGGATGGATCATCGCATTCAGCGCAGCAGTCTTC
>QWOR01000091.1 GCA_003669575.1 Planctomycetota bacterium
ACCTCCGCCAGCGAAGCAGAGCAGAAATACAACGAGGCACTGCTGCTGGAGCCCACCCTCGAAGTGGCCCAGATCGGTCTGGCCCGTGTGCTCTGCCTGCGTGAGAAGTTCGAAGAGGCCAGCCGCATCATCGAAGAGCTCGAAAAGCGTGGCTACCTCGAACCCGAAGTTCAGGCCCTCAAGGCCAAAATCGAACTCCATGCCGCCGCCGAAGAATCGGGCTCCGTCGAGGAAGCCCGCCGTGCAGTGGTAGCCAACCCCAAGGACTTCGACGCCAAGATCATGCTGGCCGAATCACTGGCCAGTGTCAGCAAGAACACCGAGGCCCTCGACCTGTGCCTCGAAGTCATCGAAGACGCTGTCAGCCCTGCCCGTGACAAGGCCAAGGACGTGATGATCCTGATCCTCAGCCAGATCAACGATAATGAAATGACCACCACCTACCGCCGCAAACTGGCCACCGTGTGGTACTGAATTACTCCAAGGTCGCTGATCGCTCCGAGATCAGCGACGAACATTCACTTACCGCGTCTCATCCTCTCGGCGAGTGAGCGCAAAGTAGATCACGTAAAACCAGGACAACAGTCCTGCAATCACTGCCCAGAAGATCGAACGGTTCCGCTGCCATGAGCAGATCATCGCCAGAGCGGAGCCGAGTCCAATCCCCGATTGTGCTGCTGCCTGCGGATCGATTTGAATCGCCTGAGCTAAAAACATCGCTGAACCTCCCGTTGGAATTCGACCGACACAAGTGTGCGGGCCTGCAGTCATTGTTCACCGGCTCACTCCGAATGGTCAATACGCCCACTGATCTCATTGGGGTAGATTCCCCCTTCTCACGGTGTCGTCTAGAATAAGCAACGATTGATAAGTCATTGCGGAGCCCCAACACTGGCGGCTCAGCTGGCGACTGCACTGCTTCACATTCCCGCCTGAGCTCGAACATCCATGGCGCGTCTCGCTCGATCTCTGCTGATCCTGATTCTCTGTCTGACACCGCTGGTGGCCTGGTCACTTCGAGCGGAAGAACCGCAGACGAAACCCGCACCGAAGGCTGAGCCACTCGACCCGGAACACGCGAAGAAAGCGGCCGAGTCGCTCGCCCTGTTCAAAGAGCACGTCAAGCCGATCCTGGTGCAGCATTGCCTCGACTGCCATGGTGGTAAGTCGATCAAAGCCGACTTTGATCTCTCTACGCGAGAGAAACTCCTCGCCAGCGGCTACGTCGAAAAGACGGCCAACGAGAGCCAGTTCTACAAAGTCGTGACGCACGAAGAGCAGCCGGAGATGCCGTTCAAGCTGCCGAAGCTCTCCGACGAGCAGATCGGTCACTTGAAAAACTGGCTCGACCTGGGATTCGTCTACGACGCGCCGCTGGTGGAACAGGCAGACGCCAAAAAAGAACGCGAAGTCACCGACAACGACCGCCAGTTCTGGTCTTTTCAGCCACTCGGCGCTGTCGCGGTCCCGGCAGCGAAAGAGACTCAGTGGGTAAAGAACGATATCGATCGGTTTATTCTGGTCGCCCAGGAGGCCAAAGGGCTGCACCCCAACCCCGAGGCCGATCGGCTGACTCTGATTCGCCGGGCATCGCTCGACCTGCTCGGCATTCCTCCGACGCCGGAAGAGGTCGATGCGTTCGTCAACGACGCCGACCCGCTGGCATACGAAAAGCTCATTGACCGGTTGCTGGAATCGCCGCGCTACGGCGAGCGTTGGGCTCGCCACTGGATCGACATCGCTCGCTTCGCCGAGTCGCATGGCTACGAGCAGGATTACGACCGCCCATTCGCGTATCACTACCGCGACTTCCTGATCCGGGCCTTCAACTCCGACATGCCCTACGACCAGTTCGTAAAGTGGCAGCTGGCGGGCGACGAACTGGCCCCCACGAACAACGACGCCCTCATGGCCACCGGATTCCTCGGCGGCGGAGCGTTCCCCACCCAGCTGACCGAAGACGAGTTCGAGAAGGCCCGGTACGACGAGCTCGACGACATGACATCGACCACGGGCGTGGCGTTTCTCGGACTGTCGATTGGCTGTGCCCGCTGCCACGATCACAAATTCGACCCGATTCCATCGCGTGACTACTACCGCATGTCGGCCTGTTTCTCGTCGGCCATCCGCTCGGAAATCGAACTCGATCTGCAACCCGAAGAGAACCAGAAACGCCGAGATACTTTCGAGGCGACTAAAGCCGAACTCTCCAAATCGCTGACCGAGTTCGAGCAAGGTCCCCTGCCCGAGCAGTTCCGGGAGTGGCTGGCCAATGTCGATCTGAACTCCACGTTGAAGACGTGGGAGCTGCTGAGTATCGGGAGGACCCAGGGCGACGCGGGTTCAACATTTGCCTCCCAGCCTGACGGCTCACTACTCGCCAGTGGGAAAGCCCCCGCGACCGAGAACCTGATACTGGTTGCCAAGACCAAACGATCGGCCATCCGCAGCCTCCGCGTCGAAGCACTGATGCACGACTCGCTCCCCGCGAAGGGACCGGGCCGCGCAGGTAACGGAAACTTTGTGCTGGGGAATCTGAAGGTCACCGTCACCGACTCGACCGGGACACGCGATATCCCACTGACCAATCCACGTGCCACTCACCAGCAGAACGCCGACTCGCTGTCAGCTGCCGCTTCGATCGATGCGGATCCCACAACCGGGTGGGCTGTCGATGGTGGAGGCATTGGCAAGGACCAGGCAGCTGTGTTCGACTTCGGCTCACCGGTCGGAACTGGGGACGAAGTGACGCTCACGGTCACGATGTCGTTCCAGCATCCGAATCCGCAGCATTCGTTGGGGCACTTCCGACTATCCATCAATGACCAGCCGGACCAGCCTGCGACCGTGGGCGAAACGGGGCCCGACTCACGCATTCGCGAGGCCCTCGCCGCCGCCAAAGCCGGAGCTACTCCCGAGAGCGAAGCCTGGAAAACGGCTTTCGATTTCTATAAATCCCTCTCCCCCGAATGGCGGACTCGTCGCGAACAACTCAACACGCATATTGCGACCGGAGCCCAGCCGATCCTGACCAAGGTCATGGTGACCAGCGAGGGCTTCCCGCACATGAAGCACCACGCCGACGACCGTGGCTTCCCACACTTCTACCCGGAGATGTATCTACTCAAACGCGGTGACATCCATCAAAAGGTCGAAGTCGTTCCGCCCGGTTTTCTGCGAGTGCTGATGCCCGGCGATGTGACCAGCGACAAGTGGAAAGCCGCGCTGCCCGAGGGTTGGACCCGCACCCGTTACAGCCGGGCCTCGCTCGCCAACTGGATTACCGATCCCGTCGAAGGAGCCGGACAGCTGGCTGCTCGTGTGATGGTCAATCGACTGTGGCAGCACCACTTCGGTCGGGGGATCGTCGCGACCTCGAACGACTTTGGATTCCAGGGCGAACGCCCGACGCATCCGGAGTTGCTGAGTTACCTCGCTCGCCAACTCATCGACGGCGGGTGGAAGATGAAGCAGCTGCATCGCGAGATGATGCTGAGTGCCACCTATCGCCAGTCGACGGCGTACGATGAAGCCCGAGCGACCATAGACCGCGAGAACCAGTTCTTGTGGCGGATGACCCCCAAGCGTCTCGAAGCGGAACCAATCCGCGACAGCCTGCTCGCCGTCTCGGGTCAGCTCGACATGACCATGTTCGGTTCCGGCACCCTCGACCAGAACATGAACCGCCGCAGCATCTACTTCTTCATCAAGCGCAGCCAGTTGATCCCGACGATGATGCTGTTCGACTGGCCCGAGCATCTGGTCAGCATCGGCAATCGCTCCAGCACCACCGTCGCCCCGCAGGCCCTGATGTTCATGAACAGCCCCCAGGGTCGCCGCTACGCCGCCGCGCTGGCCGACCGCTTGCAAGGATCAACTCCAGGGGAGCAGATCACCCAGGCCTACCGCCAATGCTACGGCCGCGTCCCGCTAGACTCCGAACTCAGTATCGCGACCGAGTTCCTTCAGAAGCAGGCCGAGAAATACCAATCCGCCTCGCATCCTACCCCATTCCACGACGCCCTCACCGACCTCTGCCAGGCCCTGCTGGCCTCGAGTGAGTTTGTGTATCGGCCGTGAGCAGATCGCGTAGGAATGAAATTCGACAGCGAGCGCCGGACGTAAGTCCGACGTGCCAGCACAGCGAGGCCGCACAGTCACATTCCGTGTCAACCACTGGCGTCTGAAGAGGTCAATCAACAAGTCGACGCATTATCCTTTCTCCAAGCCCACCTGACACGTCGGACTTACGTCCGGCGCTCGCGGCTTTCCTACGATCGCTCATCATCCGTTACAATGCCGCCATGATGACCGAATCGAATCCCGCCGATCCCCATGCTCCTGATCTCTCCTCGTTTCACGAGCTCACCGCTTCGCGGCGGGCCTGGATTCAGGAGTATCTGATTCCGTGGTGTCGCACCGCTAATGTGCCGTCACTGCTGAAGGCGGAGATGGAATGGGGCGATATCGCCGGACGGGTCGAGCCGCAGTTCTCGCTCTGGCTGTGGGCATGGAGCCGGTTTCCGGTGCTGTATGTCGAGGGGCTGCGCGGACTTGATGAGAGTTTTCTGGTGCGGGTCACACTTCAGGATGGGTCGCAGCACGAGGGGTTCCCCGATGGCCGAGCCTCCTCGCGAGCGATCCTCATTCTGGCCGACCGAGAGGATGGCAAACCGGTTGAACGCGGTCCGTTCCGACTCGACCAGGTGCTGTCGGTCGAACGCATTACCCAGTGACGGGCTCGCATCAAGTCACTCGACAGCTTGCCTGAGCTGACTTACTGTTCCCGGCATGCTGAAGCCGCTCCCGATTGATGATGTGCTGCCGGAACTGCTGGCCGCCTTGCGCACGAACTCCAGTGTGGTCCTCAAAGCTCCGACCGGAGCCGGAAAAACGACCCGCGTGCCACCCGCGATCTTTGCAGCGGGGATGGCTGGTGAGGGAAACGTCGTGATGCTGGAGCCCCGCCGCATCGCAGCCCGAGCCACTGCTCGCCGCATCGCCTTTGAACAGGGTACCCCGCTGGGCCGCGAAGTCGGCTACCGCGTGCGATTCGATGAGCAGGTCTCGTCGGCCACGCGAATCATGGTCGTCACCGACGGCATTCTGCTCCGCAAGCTGCAGTCCGACCCGTTTCTGGAGGGGCTGAGTGTTGTCATTTTTGACGAGTTCCACGAACGTAATCTGAACTGCGATCTCGCCCTGGGCATGGTTCGCCGCGTGCAGCAGACGGTCCGTCCCGACCTCAAAATCGTTGTCATGTCGGCCACGTTTGACTGCCAGCCGATCGCGAAGTTCCTCGGTGACTGTCCGATTATCGAGAGCCAGGGTCGACTCTTCCCGGTTGATATCCGGTACCTCAAGTTTCGCGACCGCCAACCAATTCAGGAATTGGCCGTGGCGGGCATCGAGCAGATGCTCGAATTGACGAGTGGAGACGTGCTGGTGTTTCTGCCCGGGGTGCCGGAGATTCACCGCACCTCGCGCGAACTGGAATCTCTGGCTCGCCGACACGATCTGATCGTGATGCCGCTGTTTGGTGATCTGCCCGCCGAAGAGCAGGACCGCGTCCTGTCACCCTGTTCCCAGCGTAAGGTCGTCCTCGCCCCCAACGTGGCCGAGACCTCCATCACGATTGACGGCATCACGCGTGTCGTCGACACCGGACTGGCGAAGGTCATGCGGTTCGATCCCGACGCCGGACTCGACCATCTCGATCTGTCCCCGATCTCCAA
>QWOR01000085.1 GCA_003669575.1 Planctomycetota bacterium
GATATCGGCCCCGGGCTGACGGCCAAGGTCGTACGGCAGCTGTCCGGCGAGGAGGTCGGGCCCCGCGGAATGGGCTGTCAATGTGCGTGTATGCAGGTCAGCTGTCACGCACCCGGTGGCAGACCAGACTTGAATGGTTCGTGTGGCTGACGGCCAGACCCGATTGGCAGAGAGGTCGGCAATGCAGCCGTTGGCGAATCGCACGCGAGCCTGAACCGCGTCTTCATGGCCACCGACCAGCGAGACGCCAAATGCCTCGACCGAGACGAAATCGGACTGGGCCAGTGATTGCGTGAGTTCGATGTCATGGATCATCAGGTCGTGAATCACGCCGATGTCCGTCGAGCGGAATGCATAGTTACTGAATCGCTCCGCGCGGATGTACTTGGGAGCCGTAACGCGTGAGGCGAGAGCCTGGAAGGCGGGGTTAAAGCGTTCGATATGTCCGACCTGGAGCGGAACATTGTGGGCCTTCGCGGCATCGACCATGGCCCGGGCATCGGCAATCGTACTGGCGAGTGGTTTCTCGACGAGGATTGGAATGCCTCGGTTCAGGAATTCGAGAGCGACTTTGCGGTGCAGGAAGGTCGGGACGACGATCGAGGCGGCATCGACTTTGTCCAGCAGATCATGGAAGTCTGGTACCCATTCACAACGGCAGGACTCGGCGACCGATCGGCCCTGTGCTTCGTTCGGCTCCGCGACCGCGACTAACTCGACATCGGGAAACGACGCCAGGATGCGGGCATGATGACGACCAAGTGCACCGACACCGACAACACCGAGTTTCAAGCGGTCCATGAATGTTCACTCTCTGCACAGATCCAGAGACGCCGCTGGGGCGTCGATTCATGAGTTTCGACCACAAGAGGTCCCCAGACGCCTGGATCCGGCGCGGACTGAGGACTTCAAGCGGCCCGATTCTTGAGTGGAGCGAGCTGGAAGGCTTGAGTGCGGACCACTTCGCGTCCGCGACCCATCCGTCCCAGACGCTGTTGATCCAGGAAGCTGAACAGCTCTCCCAATTCCATGGGAATCGATTCGCTGTTCTCGCCACCCAGGATCGCTTTGACCTCGTGAAGCGGCTTGTGTTCGCGGTACATCAGCTTGTAGGCCTGCTTGAGAGCTGCGATCGATGCGGGGCCGATGCCAGCTCGCTGCATGCCGACCGAATTCAGTGTTCGAACACCCGGATTGTCCGTGCCTTCGTACATCATGAAGGGAGGGACATCGACGACCACTCGGGCACAACCACCGACAAAGGCCAGCTTCCCCACCGTGGCGAACTGATGAACGGCTACATTTCCCGAAATGATGGCCTTGTCGTGAACATGGACATGACCCGCCAGCAGCGTTCCGTTCACGATCATCGTGTCGGAGAAGACATGGCAGTTATGTCCGACATGAGCATTGGACAGGAATATATTGCGGTGATCGATGCGTGTGACGCCATCTTCTTTCATCGCTCCGCGATTGACAGTGACTCCTTCGCGGAATTGATTGTCGTCACCGATCTGGACTTGTGTGGGAACGCTTCCGTCGTAGCCTTTGTCCTGTGGCTCAGCTCCGATGACGCTGTTGGGCCAGAAGTGGTTGCGTTCACCGATCGTCGTCCAGCCCGTGATTGTGACGTGGCTGTCCAGACGGGAGTGAGCTCCCAGAGTGACATGCGGACCGACATAACAGAACGGTCCAATAAAGACCTCTTCGCCTAACTGGGCGCGAGGATCAACGTAGGCGAGCGGGGAGATGTAAGTTGCCATCCAGACGTCCTTGTCTGTGGGGGCTCATCGGAAGACTGCAACTGTGGCAGTGACCACCGACCGAAGAGGAGAGGAATATGATATTTCATCGGTCATCGTCAACCTCTTCCCCAACCATAACTTCGGATTTCTCGGAACATACTCCCAAGCTCACCCAGCTTGTCGAGAAGTTCGTGCCGAAAAACATGCGGAATGGATGGCCCGCATATGGGATTGAGGCCGTTGCAAACCATCAGGCGGATCGACGTTGAGAGGGTCGTTTTTGCAGCATTTGCTCAACGATTCCATGATTCAGGTGGTGACCCGACTGAATGGCATGGAAGTGACCGACCGGGCAGCCTCCGCAGAGTGCGAAGTCCCCGATACAGTCGAGTAGTTTGTGCCGGGCACACTCGTCGGCAGCCCGCATGCGGTTCTCAACGATGCCGTTCTGTCCAAACACCAGCAGGTTTTGCGGAGTGGCCCGCTGGCCGAATCCCCGGGCCTTCAGCATGGCGACTTCCGACTCCAGTACGAAGGTCCGGGCGAAAGCGATCTCGCGGACAAACTCTTCCGGGGTGATCGTCGCTGTAAACGACTGGGGGCGAATGACTGTGTCGCCATAGTCGAGGTCGTAGCGAATGGTCCAGTTGCTGGCGGGTTCGGCTTGAATCGATCCGCGTTCGTTGGGGGAAGTCGCAACCAGGCTGGCTGAGACAGGAACTTGAACCTTGAGTGCGGCCTGTTCGGCGACTCCGGCATGCAGAATCGCCTCGACGGACTCCAGCGATGATCCGTCACCGATCGGTGGTTCGAGGGCATCGAGCTGGATGCGGCAGTTGTCAATCCACATCCCGGCCAGCGCGGCCAGAACATGTTCGACCATCTCGACCCGGGCGGAACCCTTCTGCAGCACGGTTCGGCGCGGCTGAGTGACGAGATACTCGATCCGAGCGGGAATCGACGGACGCCCTGGAAGGTCGACACGTTCGAAGACCAGTCCGGTATGTGGTTCGGCGGGCAGCAGCGACATGCGAACGTCCGCTCCGCCAAAGAGACCGAATCCCTCGATGAGAACGGGACGGGCGATGGTGCGTTGCCGCCTGGACGACATGGATGCACTTTCAGATGAGCGGGTTGGCTGAAAAGCTCGGGGGATTCGACTGGCTGATGTCCACTCTCGCTTCGCCAAACTGCTTGCGAGTCGAGCAATCATCAGGCCGCTCCCGCTTTGCCAGAAAGAATCTATCTAGAAACACAAAATGCACGGACCAACGTCCCACAACGTTGACCCGTGCTGTACAGCCACCGTGTGGGTGACTATTTCGTAGCTGGCGTGGTGCGACGAGCTTCTTTCGCTGGAGCAGCAGCTCCGCCCGATGCATCACCATACTGCTTGTTCAGAAAGTCGAGGATGGGATCGGTCAGGTCGTCCTGCTCGCGGTAGAAGACCACCTGACGATTCATGCTGGTGATGATTTCCTGGGGGTTTTCTGCGGCATCAACGCTCTGGCGGTTGAAGCGAATGATCAGCGTGTAGCCATAGTGCTTGGCATAACGCTGAACGTTCTCCTGCACTTCCATGTAAACGGTCTTGTAGATCTCAGCTTCCTTGCGGAGGAACTCGCGCTGCTGGACCTTGCGGAACGATTCGAGATTGGTCTGAAGGGTCAGGATCTTTTTCTCGTTGGCGATGAAGTCTTCGGATCCATCCTGCAGAGTCTGCATCTTGGTCTGGATCTGCTTCATCTCCTCGACCATGGCTTCGGCTTCCGCCTGGGCTGCCTTGGCATCGGTCTGCATTTCCTCGGTCATGCTCTTGAACTTCGCGTAGTTCTTGAACACATAAGCCATGTCAATCAGGCCGACCTGATGAGCCGATGCAGCGGGGGTCGCGGCAGCAGCGGAGGCTGGCTTAGCCTTGGTTTGGGCGTATGCAGGGGCCACAACTGATGCGGCGGCGACGGCAAAACAGACGAAGAGTTTTTTCACGGCGTATGCACTCCTTTGCTTGTGCCGATTCGGCCGACGTTGAACGTCTGCACGCGGGAACGGCCCGATCGACGACGAATTGCCCGATAGGGGCCGTTGGGTTCTCATCCTTGAGGGAGCGTCCCCGAAATCGAGGACACGGCACGGAATGTTCCAGATCGGTCGATTCCGGTCAAGATGACATTCCGAGAACAGCTGCAATTCTCACGACAACGGCAAAACATGCAGGTGAAACAGAGCCAGCTCACGTCTGCCGCTCGCTTATACGCATGTTTTCAATACCCAGTCGCTCCACGGAGCGGTACTTGCCCGCTCTCGATGACGGGGGTGGATAAAGATCCGGACCCGTTTCACGTAGTCATCGAACTGCGTCAAAGCCAGTGCCTCCACCACGGGCGAGACCTCACGCAGCGGGCGATACTCTTCCGTCTTGGGAAAATAGATATCGACCGCGAACTCGACTTCGCGGTGCGGTGGAGGAGCATCGACCAGGATCTCTGTCGGCAGGACTGGGATTCCCCACGCCTGTGACGCTTGTCCAGCCAGAGACTCGGAAATCGTCACCAGCTCGCTGAACCTTCGCCCCGCAATCCGGCGATAGACCTCGGCAGCCAGCGACGGGGTAAACTCAGCCGCGCGTTTGTAGATCATCCGCCGCAGCCCAAAGACACCGTCCAGCAGCACTTCGCATGCCTGACCCTTTGCCGCCTGTCGCAGCTGGGCGATCATTTCAGCATCGCTCAGTGTGAAAAGATTCTGCAGGTCGAACTGTGGCGAGAGGTGGAAAAACGCACGCGCAAACATGTTTGTTGCCGCCCGCACGGCATGGTGCCAGTAGACCTCGCTGAACATGACATATCGGGCAAAGACCATCAGCTCAGCCGCGGTCTTTCCCTTCGAGGTGATAGCCAGCCCGTCTCCCGCAGCGTTGAGAACGAGTGACTGCATCAGTCGCTGACGGTCAAAATTCCGGCCATACGGCACGCCGCAGTGGAGGCTGTCACGGTCGAGATAATCCATCTTGTCGATGTCGATCGGCCCCGACAGGATTGACATCAGCAGACGCGTCGCCGGAGTGTCCGCCTGGCCGGTCAGTAACTTGACCACAGCTTCAGGTGAGACATTCCACTCATCCCGCAACACCCCCGCCAGTTCGCCATCGGGCTGCAGGAAGTGCGCAGCGTGAGCCTCATGCGGTGGCATCGCCGGCAGACCCATGTCCTCGATCGGATGACAAAACGGCCAATGACCAATGTCATGCAGCAGCGCGGTGACGATGAGCAGTTCGGCATCCGCTGAGGTCACTGTCGCGACAAAACGCGGATCCTTTCTCAGCTGTTGCAGATACCGCAGGGCATTGTGAAAGACCCCCAGTGCGTGCTCAAACCGCGTGTGAGTCGCTCCGGGGTAGACCTTACTGACGAGGCCCAGCTGGCTGATATGCGTCAGTCGCTGAAACTCCGGTGTATCGACGAGAGCCCGGACCCGGCGCGTGAATGGCACGTTCTGCTCGACCGGAACCCGGATCAGATTCCGTCCCGAGTCGAGGTCGGCCAGTTCCGGGATGTCGTCGAAGTGAGACATGGCAGGAGCGTTTATGGTTGATGGTTGATCGACAGAAAGGAGTTCCGAGACAAAGTTGAGTGATCCTTGAAAGCCCATGGGTTGCAACCCGTGGGCTTTGTCTCTGGTCGATCAACGATCAAGCGTTAACCTTTTTCCCCTGCTTCTTCGGCAGGAACCCCGTACACAGACAGACCAGCATCGAGCCCCAGAAGATCCAGAATTCGGGTCGATTCGAATGATGGAAGTCGATCACATGCGGGTCGTTCCCGATTTTGATGCCCCAGCTGGTCAGCTTGGCCAGATAGCCTTCGGCCCAGGCCTTCGGGAAGTATGTCGGGTCGTTCGCCCACCAGTCGACCAGCAGCTTCATTCCGATCACCGTGACCAGCAGATACGCAGCTGTCTCAAACCGCGGGAACTTCTCCAGCA
>QWOR01000108.1 GCA_003669575.1 Planctomycetota bacterium
TCGCCTGAGTCTGCTCCGTCAGGTACGCCTGAAAATCACCGAGCATGATCTGTCTCCAAGGGGGTCAAGGATCGATTGCGATCACTATCGACAATGCCTGTTGGTACATGTTCTTGCAGCCATGTTTGGTGTCACCGCCCCATGTAGTTGTCGGAATCAATGTAAACACCGGCGTCTATTGCTGCCTGGCGATTGTGGCCTTCTTTCACTGGGGTTCCCTCCAGCAGGAGTTCTGGGAACGAAAACGTTTCGACATACACTTGCGTGTTGTATTCGTCCTCAGTAAGCGTAAATGTCGCTGGATTCGTTGAATTGGGGCCGGTAGTTGAGATCGTCAGGCGTTGCTTGGGTAATAAAGTAACATCCCCGCCCCAAGGTTCGATCCACACGACGTGGGGGCGAGTTCGGTCATTCCAGATTACGATGGACACCTTGTCGTTCATCTCTGAATTGTATCATGCGATTACTCGGGCCGCATGACTTGCTCGCTGGAACGCGGCTCATGACGCACTGAGGTGCAGGAGTGGACCTTGGGGGGAGCGAAACACCCACGCCGAAGTTTCGCCCTCGCAGACGCTTCGGGTGCTGAAGTGGACACTCATCTCTCTGTTCCACTTTCCAGATCCTTGTCATCCCTGAAATCTGTGTCCCACCTCTCCCTTCGCTCCCTTCGTTTCTCCTCTGCCACATCGAGAAGTACAATCACCCGGCACTGACATTCAAGCTGTCTGTCTTCACGATCAATGACTCACACCACAGCAGGGCACCACATGAGCCAGAAGTTCAACGTTGCGATGGTCGGCCTCGGGTTCGGGGCGGAGTTCCTGCCCATTTACAAGGCCCACCCGCTGGCCAATGTGCAGGCCCTCTGCCAGCGGAACGAGCAGAAGCTCAACAAGATCGGTGACCAGTTCGGCGTTGCATCCCGCTACACCAAGTACGAGGACGTGCTGGCCGATCCGAAGGTCGACTTCGTCCACATCAACTCGCCAATTCCTGACCATGCCTGGATGAGCATGGAGGCCCTCAAGGCCGGTAAGCATGTGATGTGTACGGTCCCGATGGCGACCAACATCGCCGACTGTGAAAAGATCTGCGAACTAGTCGCCAGCACCGGCAAGAAGTACATGATGGCCGAAACGGTCGTCTACTCCCGCGAGTTCCTCTTCATCAAGGAAATGTACGAACGCGGCGAACTCGGCCAGATTCAGCACCTTGCAGCCTCCCATCCCCAGGACATGGACGGCTGGCCCGATTACTGGGAACGTATGATCCCGATGCACTACGCCACGCACGTCGTCAGCCCGGTCCTCGGACTGATGAACAAGCGGGCGGAGTACGTCAGCTGCTTCGGTTCGGGCACCGTGCGCGAGGACATCCAGAAGAAGTCGGGCAACAAGTTCGCCGTGGAAAGCTGTCATATCAAGCTGAAGGACAGCGATCTGACCGCGCATGTCTGGCGCTGTCTGTATGACGTGGCCCGGCAGTATCGCGAGAGCTTCGACGTGTACGGTACGAAGAAGAGTTTCGAGTGGACGCTGGTCGAACATGAGCCGCACGTCATCCACACCGCCAAGCGACCCGAGCCGGAGATCGCCGAGAAGGTCACCGTCCCCGATTACGCCCACCTGCTCCCCGAGCCGATCCGCAAGTTCACGCTCCCCAGCGAGATCCACGATGCCGACCACCTCAGCTTCCTGCAGGGCGGTGGCCACGGCGGCTCGCACCCGCACCTCGTCAACGAGATGCTGAACGCCCTTGCCCAGAACCGCGACCCGTGGCCCAACGCCACCCTCTCCGCCAACTGGACCTGCGTCGGCATCTGCGCCCACGAATCAGCCCTCAAGGGCGGCCAGATCGTGAACCTGCCGGAGTTCACGTTGAAGTAACCGAAGAGCCGGAAGCGTGAGCGCCCCGGGGAGATCCAGACGCTCACGCTTCGAGTGAACAGCTATCGTATGCTGGCGCCAGGCTGCGGAGTGGGTTGAATTTTGGTGTCTCGTACCCAAGCGGAGCCTGGGACTGAGTTATTGGGGGCATGCCTCGCGAGTAGTCGTATGGCGTGGAGACCAGTTCGGCAGCGAGCGCCGGGCGTTAGCCCGTCGTGCCAGGTGGGCCGGGGAGCATCAAGCACAGGTTAAATCACAGATGTGGTGATTCGAGAACTCCAGCTGCGGCTTTGGGGGTAGCGCTCCGGTTGCACGGCGGGCTGACGCCCGGCGCTCGCTGCTGTAGAGCGGATCGACGCCGGTTCTGCCCCTCAAGCCTTCTCCCACGGTGCGCGCAGCTTGGGTTGCACCATGAGGAACTCGGTGCCGGGACGGAGTTTACCTTCCTTCGTGAAAAACGGGTGGAAGCCCTGGCGGTGGATGCCGTTGGCGTCGAAGCGGTCGCGGCGGGTGGAGATGGCCTGGCCTTCGCGGAGGGCCCAGCCCATCCAGCCGAAGCCAGCGGCGGAGAGTCGATCCGTATAAAAGCGTGCGACCTCGGCGCGGGCGGCATCGTCGAGGGCACCGGGGATCGTTTCGTTGGCCATCAGCGGCTTACCGAGTTTCTGGCTCAGCTGTTGATACCCGGCGATGGTCTGGATGAGAGCGGGCTCGGTGTGGACATAGGGGTGGGCACACAGCACATCGACGATCGGGGCAAAGGCCTCGATGATGGGGAGGCCATCGGGAGTGCCGATGGTGATCGGTTGCCGGGCTCCACAGGCCCGCACGGTGGCGGCGATCTCGCTCAGCCAGGCGACCTCCTGCGGGGTCTGTGTGGGCTCGTTGCACAGGTCCCACATCAGGATTCGGTCGTCATTGATCAGCGGGGTGACGAGTGCCTTCACATAGTCGTGCGGACCCTGCCAGCCGGGGCGGATGTTCTCGAGATAGGTGCCGCCGTAGTCGTACTGCGTGTCGTGCCAGCGATTGAACAGGCACGGCATGACCTTCATCCCGTTCTCGGCCACAGCTGCGACGGCGTCCATGAAGTGAGCGGTGATCTTGTCGGGATCGCGGAACCAGGCGGTGAATTCGATCCAGACACGGATGCAGTTCGCGTGAACCTGGCGGGCGAGTGCGACCTCTTCCCGCATGCGATTCCCGTCGTAGAACCACCACGCATCCTCGATGCGTACCGCCCACGAAGGGATGACACCGAAGCCCCGCAGCCAGCTGTAGTCGGTATAGACGTTCAGGGTGGGTTTGGAGGTGGTGGGCTCAGCGGCGAATAGAGATGTGTTCGCTGCGAGAGCGGCGATGGTCGCACTGGTGGATTGGAGGAATTGACGCCGGGCGAGCAGATTGTTGTAAGAGGTCATGGGGAGGCCTTTGGGGCGAAGAGAGCATGGTCGAGCGGAAGTGATAGCAGAGACAGGTCGCTCCTCGGCAGGCTGAAGCCTGCCGCTCTCGTGGACTGGAGGCTACTCCTCCAGCCGCTTCTGCGACGTATCCGGGGCGAACCAGATCACGATCATACCGATGGCGAAGACGAGGCTCGTGGCACGGCCGATGCGGGCGTAGTCGCCCTGGAAGAAACTCATCAGAGCCCCGGTCGCGAAGACCGTCACAGCAGTGAGGATACGGCCGAAGTTGAAACTGACGCCTGAGCCAGCAGCGCGGGCGCGGGTGGGAAACATCTCGGGCAGACAATAGGGGAGCCAGCCGAAGTAGACGCCGATAAATAAGCCCAGACCGCTGACATACCACAAAAAGTACGGGTCGGTCGGAACGACGAACCAAAATAGATACTGAGCAAACAGCAGCGAGCCCAGACTGGTCAGGAAGAACGTCATCTTGCGGCCCAGCACGCTGGCCAGCCACCCTCCCGCGAGGGCTCCGGCGATTCCGGTAAAGGCCCGCGTGCGGTTCACGTCAGCTTTGAGTGACGGGTTCACATCGCCCACGCGGTCGGCCCATTGCACGATCCAGTCGGCACTGCCCCAGCCTCCGATCAACGGGATCGTGGCCAGAATAATCCCGATCAGCGTGATCAAGAGATAGGGCGGCTGGAAGATCTCGCCCGGACCGGCGACACCCTTGTTAGTTGCCTGAGTCTTGCCCCGGTTGGCCAGCCAGAGAGGGGACTCTGGAACGGCGACCAGTGAGAAGACTCCCAGCACCGCGGGAAGAGCCGCGAAGAGCATGACCCAATGCCAGTCGGTTGGCACCGGAGCCACCTTACCGGGCAGGAACATCGCGGGGAGGCTCGGCAGCGACTGAAACACATTCGACACCGGGCCTCCCAGACTGCTCGGCACCGGGGGGTAGGCCATCATGATCGTCGAGATGAAGTAGATTCCCATGTTCGCAGCTGATCCGATGATTCCTGAGGAGGCAGTACGAGAGAGACTCGACCACGCCTCAGCAACCAGAGCGACCCCGTTGGGCCACATGCCCCCGACTCCCATACAGGCAAAGAACCAGCAGACCAGCAGTTGCACCGGGAGTCGAGAGAAGGAGGCCAGCAGCGCCATCAGTGAATATGTCAGAATTGCCAGCCCCATGCCTTTCGTGCGTCCGAGATGGTCGCCGACGGCGCCGAAGCAGAGCCCCCCGAACGCGGCCCCGAACAGGAACGAACACTTAAGCCACGCGACCCATTTACCGACAAGGATATTCGCCTCCAGGAGGTCCGCCTTGTCTCTATTGGAAAGAGGTCTGAGATGAGAGTTCGAATCCGGCTTCAACTTGGCACGGGCTGAGAGATCGTTGTACCGCACGAGATTGAGCTCGGACGACTTCGAGAGGAGATCAACTACAGCGGGTTGGAGAGCGACTGATGTCACCGACAACAGAAATCCCGCACAAAACCACCCCAGGAATGCTGTGACCAGCATCAACCTCCGGCCCGCGTTCGTCAGGCTTGGCTGTGCGGGAGGGGGACCGGCCGACGTTGGCGAGGTGTTCGAGGTACTCATCAGTCAATAGAATCGCAGAAGGAAGGGCAAATGATGACGGTCCGTGATCGCATCATACACAGCCTGTGAGGAGTTCCTAGAGCCGCGACGGTTTGAGGTCAGTCAGTTCGACTTCCGATCCCTTGGAACACATGCTCTCGCCTGCTCCTCTTGGGAGTGTCGGCTAACTCCAGATCTCCTCTCTCTGATCGAACACTGATTGAACCACCGGGACCGAAGCTGATGAAACTGTCGCTGTCTGTACGTATTGTCGAAGCTCCCTGCAAGACGAAGCTGTTCGTGCCGTTTGAGGAGCTGGTGTCGATCGCGAAGGACACTGGGTACCAGGCGGTCTGTCTGCGGGCGAGTGCGGGCGGTGTCGACACTTCGAAGGCTCGACTGGCCGAGATGCGCCGCTGTGTCGAGGATGCCGGGCTGTTCATTTCGATGGTGACAGCTGACTTCAACGTGCCGCTCAATAACGACAATGGGCCGAACGCTCTAAGGAACATCGGGCCGAGCCTTGATGTCGCAGAGACGGTGGGTTGTTCGCTGGTGCGGGTCTGTATGAAGAAATCAGCTGATATCCCGTTCGCTCGCGAGGCAGCGAAGGAAGCTGCGAAGCGTGGCATTCGGTTGGCTCACCAGTGCCACACAACTTCGATTTTCGAAGAAGTCGATCCGATGCTCGACGTGCTGGCCCAGATCGGTCAGCCAAATTTCGGATTGATCTATGAGCCGGCGAATCTATTGCTCAACGGACAGCCATACGGGCTGGAGACTCTCAAAAAACTGCGACCGCACCTGATGAATGTGTATGTGCAGAATCACA
>QWOR01000079.1 GCA_003669575.1 Planctomycetota bacterium
CGAACGCCGTGTAGGCATCCGCCACGAACACCCTCCCGGCGTCCCGGGTGGCATTCATGTAGGTGAGCAGCCGGTCGACGTCCTGCGGTGAGAAGCTGGCGAGCACGAGCTTCTTGGCGTCCCGGATCGTCGCCAGGATCTCCGCTTCAAGCTCGTACTCGTTCTTGCCCTTCCCCCGTCCCGAACCGACATGGGTGCCCTCCATCACGAGGGCGTCGATGTTCCGGTGGGCGATCGAGCCGACGAGGTTTTGGAGCATTTCCGGCTTGCGTCCATGCCAGCGAAGATCGCCCGAGTAGAGGAGCGATTTGCCATCGGCTTCGAGCAGATAGGCCACGCAGCCGAACGTCGAGTGATCAACGGAGAAGGGTGTCACCGTGAATGTTCCAACGGTGAACGGCCTTCCTGGGAAGACCCGCCGGTGCCGTTCCCTCGGCAGCCTTTCCTGGTTGGCGAACAGATCCCCAGCCAGCATCATCTGGCTCGCGCCCTTCGTGGCGTGGATCGGGATCTCCGGGTGCGTCAGGTGGAGCAGGCCAGCATGGTCGATGTGGCTGTGCGAAAGGAGGATCGCGTCGGGCCGCGGGCCCTCACCAAAGAGCCCGGGGACGTTCGGGACCACTTTCAAAGCGATCAATTCCTCGACCGACTTGTGCTTCGTTGTCCGTGCGTCAAAGGGTTCCCGGTCCTCGTCCACCAGTGGCAGACCAGCATCGAGGATCAGCCTGGTCCCGCCGGCTGATACCTCGACACAACTGCCACCGATTTCCTTCGAGCCACGGTGAATCGTCACGTCCATGTGAATGCTGCCTGGAAGGGGGAACTGCTGCCGTCTTCGGCGGGGAAAAAACTCTTGGAAATCAACGTTTCAGAAAATCCGTGTTTCGATCGCTCACCGGTATTGCTGGTAAATGAATCCGATCACCCACAGCGCGCCATACACCAGCACGCACCCCACAATCCCCTTGGCGTAGCCGGTAAGAAACTGCTCCTTGTCCTCACCCCCGCGGTAGATGGCACCACGGGCCAGTTCTTCGAGAAGGTCGAACTGCTTCTTGTTGCCGTCGTCGTCAAACATTCTGGAGTTCCTTTGTCCTGGGAGGCCTTCAGTTCCGGCCGCGGTCACTGCGGCTCGTCCTTCCCTTTGACCAAACGCCTCTGACTCATGCGGGACAGTCCGCTTTCGCGACCGTCTGCCGGGGATGTCTCGTCGTCACCAGATCTCGTACAGGCTGCGGAGGGCCGCCCACCCACTGTCCATTGCCGTTCCTGCCGGCGGTGGGGGCGTGTACCTGCAGGCCATGTCGAGAAAGAACCTCGCGTGCTGAAAAGCTTCGATCGTCGGCGCGGCGGCTTCCACCCAGCGCCGGTTGTCGGCCATCGAAAACTCCCGGCCAGTCCCCTCCGCCAGGATCTTCTGGAAGAACGGGTGAAACTTTCTCTCGGGGACGAGCGACTCCAAGCAGGTGACGATCTCGAGCGTCAGCTCCTGCACTGCGTAGACCTTGAAGCTCTGGGCGTAGAACCGATAGACGGGGTCCTCGTAGCCCCACTCACCGTTCACCTTCTCCCACAGCGTTTTCAGTTCCGCCGATTTCTCCTGGAGATTTCTTCGCAGGAGCGTTTCAGCCACGCTCGGCTCCGGGGGTGGTTGGTTGAAGATCGCTCTGAAGTCGGGCTCACTCATCGTTTTCTTTCCCTTGGTGTCACAGAGACTCGAACCATCCTCGGCCAGAAGAGGCCGGTGCTGTTTTCGACAGGGTTTTCTTTGCCGTAGGCCCCGGATCCGCCGGCGCGTTGATCGCTGCTTCGTCCCCGCGGGAAGCAGTCGCAGGCATGGAAGGCCACGCAGACGAAGCTGCTCCGATGGGGAGCCAGGCCTGGAGGGACATCAGCGGTTGGCGTCGATCGCTTTCCGGTGCTGATCGATGACTTTTTCACGGAGGGCCTTGGGCTCGGTGACCCTCACCCTGCCTGCCCAGCCGACGACCCAGCGGACGATCTCTTCGAGGCCATCGACGGTGAAGGTCATCGTCACCGTGCCATCCGCATTTCGCCGGCTCTTCTGGGTGTGGTGCCAGACGGTCTCCGTGACCACGTCGGCCGCATCCTTCGTGAACTGCAATTCGACCTCGTGGGACTCGCTCCCCCGAAACACCCCCCAGGCGTTTCCCAGGTAATCCCGGAGATCGAAGTCGGCGGGGATCGCGGCTGCATGGTCGCTCATCCGCAGCGACTTGAACCGCACGATCCTGTACGTCCGGGGAGTGTCTTCAGTTGTTGGGCGGGCGATCAGATACCAGGCACTCTTGATGAGGCACAGCCGATAGGGATGCAGGGCGAGCTTCACCGGCCGGGCTTCGTAGGGGCTTTCGTAGAGACCGACCAGCTGCTTCCGCTGGATCAATGCCCACTGCACCGTGCGAATCACGTCGAGGTGCCGGCTGTGATCGGCGAGCTTGAGATCGAGCACCTCCGTGAACTGTTGCGCCTCCCGGAGAATCGTCTCTGACTTGCCACCAGCCTTGGTGGCCAGTTTTTCCGTCGTGGCCCTGGCTCCCTTCGAGACGTCGAGCCCCGAAGCTTTTGATGTCGCTGTGGCGGTGGCCTGGCCGAGGAGTTCGTCGTCGGTCAGGTTCAGGATCGGAAACTGGAAATCGGGGCGAACTTTGTAGCTCGCCGTCTCCCTGTCGAACGACCAGGGCACGCCCGCCAGTTCGAGGACAGCGAGATCTCGGTAGACCGTCCGCACCGAGCACTCGATCTCCCTGGCGATCGCGGCGGTGTCCCAGCGTCCTGGCCGCTGAATCAGTTGGAGCACCCGCAGCACCCTGGCGATTCGATCGGCTTGCCTGAGCCGTCTGTCGGCGTCGGGGCGGGTGCTGACTGGCAGGGCAGGGGGCTTGATGGCTCGGGATGGCTTGGATGGCACGTGATGCTCCTGATGCCCAGTGGAGCCTGGGCACTCGGTCGCCATCGTAGGGAGGCAATCTGCCGGAAGTGGGTCAGAGCGCCTCGTCGAGCCACCTTCCAATACCCGCCAGATCGCTCTGGGCCCGCCAGCGGATCGTGAGGCGACCTCCAAAACGGTCTTCCTCGGGTGGCCCAGCCCTGGTCTGCCGACGGATCTCGTCCGCGAGCCAGACGATCACATCCTTTTGGCCGCTCCAGCGAACGTGCGTGTCGTCCCGCCCGCCGGTTGCCTGGAGATGACCGCTGGCAAACATCGGCACGAACTCCGATCCGATCCAGGGGAGCTCGGGCTCGGGGCTGCTGGACGGGGGATGCCCGAACCTGTCGAGAAGGGTGCTCACCAGGTACGCGTTGCAGATCTCCACGACTTTTCGCTCGTCGTAGGTCTGGATCTGGTGCTTGCTGTCCATCAGTTCGAGGACTCGAAGGAGCACTCCACGCCGATCCGCTGGCACCACGAGCCGCAGTACCTTTCCATGCTTGGTCTTGATGCTCCCGCAGGCCCAGATGACCCCGAGCACAAACGCTCCGTGACGGCTAGGTTCGTCGAAGAACCGGGTGTTCAGTGACGGGGAGCCGCGGGATCGCGACGCCGCCTGTCGCTCGCGGGAGCGGAGGGACTTCTGGCCGTACCTCCCGGCGAAGCTCGAAATGGAGTCGACGCTTCGCCCCAGCTCGGCGGCGAGCTTCGCCGGACCGTCGAGGCTGTAGCGTTCAAGGACACGTTTCCGTTCGCCGGGCATCCAGGATCTTCGCATCGGTTCGTTCTCCCTGACGGGGATGATGGGGCGTCATCCTCACGCTGGATCGAACCGGGAGAGATACGTGGGAAAGGGGTCCGGGGCGATCGCCGCCGGGACTTCTCCCGCGCTCCCGCGTTGAGGGCGAGGATGATGCTCTCGGCTACCAGCGACCCGGGCAGACAGGGGACCGGGGCGGAGGAGACTGGGCCCAGCGGGAGACGTCCGTCGCCCATCGCGATCCAAGCCGGAACCCTTGGACTCGAGGCAGGAATCAGGGCGACCGAATCCTTGAAGCAGGGGTGCTGGCCCATCCCGTTGGGGCAGTTTTGGGCGGGCCGATATACTGATCGCCGCGCCCGATAGGCCCCCGACTCGTCAACGGGGCATTTGCCGGAACCCTATGGCCGGCAACGAATTTGCGGGCACGCGGACGCAGACGCCACGGCGCGCAACCCGCGGGAGCGGGTGGCTATACAGACCGAATAACTAACCATCAGTCATCATGAGAATTATCGAAGACATACTTTTGTTCCGTGGCGACATTTCTCCGTTTCTCGTGCATCTAACGAAGAAGACCGGTACGCATACGGGTAGTCAGGTACTGGAGGGAATCATCCGAGATCGCACAATCAAGCCAGGGCGCTCACTCGTCAGTGACGTCCGGTTTGGTGGCTTCACGAACAGCATGACGGCAGAAGACCAGAAAAAGTTCTTCGCGGCCACCTGCTTCACAGAAACTCCACTCGACGAGATTCACTGCTTGCTGGAAGTCAGTTACCGGGCAATCAACCTCGAGCCTTACGGTTTGGTATTTCTGAAGAGCCAACTGGCCCGAAAGGGCGTGTCTCCCGTCATGTATCTTAACAATGAGGCAGGCGACAAGGATCAAGTTGTCAAGGACCTATTCCGCCTCATAAATAGCAGTCCGGAGACGGCGTCGATGCTACTACCTCTCTTTGCCGTCTTTGGCCAGAAGATTCAGTCCCCCGGCACGAACGCGGCACCACCTGGTCGAGTTGACTTCAGGTGGGAGCGGGAATGGCGCCAGCCCTATTGCAGTGGCGGTGTCCCTTACGCGGATGAAGATGTGTTTGTAGGCCTCTGTGAACACGATGAGATTTCGCACTTCGAATCGATCTATGACGGAATCCGATTCGTTGACCCTAGGCGCCCCATGAAGTGGTATGCCACACAACTCATCGAGGCCCGGCAGCGACTCGACCTAAAGGCATCAGTCGTATGAGACCAGAACCGATGCCGATCCCAACATTGAACCGGACGCGCCTCTGCAGGGCGCTCCGGCCTCGCACCGACATACTCTGCAATAGCCGCCACAGAGAGTAATACAACCAAACGGAATAGTCGCATGCCATCCACCAGAAACTCAGTAGGCGGCCTCCACTTCGAACTAACCTGGCGGGGAAAGGTTATCGACACTCCGGCAGACTGGCCGGGCCCGGGGTATCTCTCTTACCCAACTGTTATGTTCGATGACGACCGATATAAAATGTGGTTCGCGGGCTGGCCTCACGATTGGATTTATTATGCAGAATCATCCAAACCATTTGCTACATTTGAATGGAATTGGCGAGAGCAAGCAGTCCGGCCAGGCCCGTGTCATCCCGAGGTCCCTGCCTCTCCAGATCCCAACAATCCGTCCGTGTGCGTTTACCGAGTGGTCCGATCGAGTGTGTATACGGATGTCCCATGCGATGCATTGCCAACGCCGACCCCAGGCGCCCTTGCCTTAAACGACTCATGGATGACTGCTGACCCTTGTGTGCTCAGGGTCGTGATTGATGACCAAGGCCACATGCGATACTACATGTGGTACACTGGCACGTGCTATGAGGGTGTCCATAACTCAATCTTTTTTGCCGAGTCATTGGACGGAAAAGTATGGACGAAGAAGTACCGCAAGGTGCTCTTGCCAACGGGCCATGTTGGCATGTGCGGCGCTTTCGTGCTGCCAGTAGATCCCCAGAACTTGCGTGGC
>QWOR01000364.1 GCA_003669575.1 Planctomycetota bacterium
CGGACGCAGCAGACAGATCATCCCGCAGATGGCGAGTGCGATCGCGGCCATCTGGTCGATCACAGCTGTCTCACTGGCAGAGAGGAAGAACTCCTTCTCCAGCAGGCGGGCCATCGCTGAGCGGGCGCCAAACTGCAGATGCGCAGCTGCATACCCCCAGCACTGTAGTGCCACGAACACGCGCAGCGTTCCCTGCACCGGGCCAAGGCCCTGCAATGGGGGAAGATCGTACGGGTCGTGACTGTTATGAGCCATGTCGCGATCAGGCAAGACGTGAAGAGGGACACCTCACGCGTGGTGAGATCCCCACTTGATTCATCGTCTTGTCACAGAATCGCGGTTGGAGCGTTCAGCGGGTTCGAAGAAAATCTGCGAAAACAAATTCAAGTGGCAGAATCGAACCTCACCACCCGCAGGGACTTCCAAGCTCAGTCAGAGAAGAACCGTGGTCCGTTCTCATGAATTCAGGCAGACGCGGGGGCTCGGTTCAGGATCTCGGTGACCAGGCGTCCCGTCTGGCCGTCAAGCAGCGTCGCGGGGCCATTGGGGCGCTGGTAGAACAACTGGTCAGAACCGAAGCCGAACATGTGCATCAGCGTGACGTGGAAGTCGGTGTGACTCACCTTGTCTAGCAGAGCTTTATGACCAAACTCATCGGTCGCCCCATGGACATGCCCGGCCTTCACACCGCCACCGGCCAGCCACCAGCTGAAGCCGTAGGTGTTGTGATCGCGGCCGACATTCTTCTCGTTCTGAATGACTGGCAGGCGCCCCATCTCACCGCCCCACTGCACCAGCGTGCTGTCGAGCAGGCCACGCTGCTTCAGGTCCTTGACCAGGGCGGAGGACGGTTTGTCGATCTTCTTGCAGCTCGCGGGAAGTGCCGTCAGCAAAGCTCCGTGATGATCCCACTGCTGGGTCTGCGTGAAGAGCTGCACGTAACGCACTCCGCGTTCGACGAGCCGCCGTGCAATCAGGCAACGCGTCCCAAACTCGCGGGTTGCGTCCTCGTTGAGTCCGTACATTTCCTGCGTCGCAGCTGTCTCTTGCGAGATGTCGAGGGCCTCTTTCGCGGCTGACTGCATGCGTGCAGCGAGTTCATAGCTGGCGATGCGCGCGGCGAGGTCATTCTCACCGGGATGATCAACCAGATGGTCGCGGTTGATCTCACGCAGGTAGTCGAGGAACTTGCCCTGAGGTTCGCCCGCCAGATTCGGTGGCGGATCGAGATTGAGGATGCGCGGTTCCTTGGGACGAATCACGGTCCCCTGGAACAGAGACGGCAACCAGCCGTTCGACCACATATCGGTGCCGAGGACCGGAAGCCCTCCGGGATCGGTCAGCACGCAATACGCGGGCAGGTTCTGGCTCTCACTTCCCAGTCCGTACGTCAGCCACGATCCGATCGAAGGTCGGCCGACAGTGATTCGTCCGGTATTCAAGGCATACAGCGACTGACCGTGGTTATTCACATCGGTGTGCATCGACCGGATCAGCGTGATGTCGTCGGCGATACTGCCGAGACCGGGCAACAGCTCGCTCAACTCCATTCCGCACTGGCCCTGCGGAGTGAACTTGAACGGGCTGGCGTAGACCTTGGCACTCGATTCAGCCGCGTTGTCGTACTTGATCTCGCCGGGGAAGTTCTGCATATGCAGCTTCTGCAGTTCCGGCTTGGGGTCGGTCATGTCGATATGGCTTGGCCCCCCCTGCATGAACAGGGAGATCATCGCGCTGGCCTGCGGGGCGTGCGGCGGTTGCTTGGGGATCAAGTCGAACTTCGGCTTCTCGAGAGTCGGTTTCGCCGGGGCTGCCAGCAACCCATCCTGGCGCAGCAGAGTCGCCAGCGCCAGCCCGGCCAGCATTCCCTGTGTCCCCAGAAAGTGCCGCCGTGTGCCACAAGCTGTCGCGAAAGATCGAGACATCAAGCCATTCCCCCGGAGAAAACTCCGAATCCATCGGTCGCATCAACATTCACTAATTTATTCCACCGGGCAAGATCCGTCCACCCTTTGGTGAGATGCGATTGAGTGGCTCCGCGTGGTCCGGAAGAGCGTTTCCACCAAGGCATGAAGGGACAAGCGGATGCTCAACACGCCTGGACAGTCATTTCAGCGTCCTTCCGTGCCCACATAATCTGCGTCAATCCTCTTCATCTGTGGACAATACTTCTGGTGTGTTCGTACTTCTCAAATGATGCGTGAGTCACCGACGGCGATCAAAAGATCGACGGCGGATTAAAAGCGGGGAGAAGTGATCCACAGATTAAGAGGATTGACGCAGATTATAAATTGGTAGCAGTGAGGGGTGAGCAGTCGGTCGGTGCTCAAGGGTACTCGCGAGAGTGAAATTACATAGATAGAAAAAATACACACCTGGGACTGTGATCGATGCGGTTAGCTTCCGTGCCCTGTGCCGTCCTTGCTCCGCGAGTTGTGGGGACCCGTCTGGAGTTACTGAGTGATCCGCGTCGTTCGACAATCCCAGGCGTGCAGCTCATGGCGCTGCCTGAAATCTGGTCGTGAATCGAGCCATCGACGATTGAGAAAACGGCGAGCGTCAGGCCGTATCGCATCCCTGGGGCCAGCACCATCCCTGTGCTGACGCTGCCCGTTTTCTCAATCCGTGAACTCCGGGGGCCAGCTCTCGTCTCAATCCGTGAGACTCTTGAAGAGCGGACCAAAGTCCGGCATGTCCTGTCGCAACTGCTCCATCCACGCTGTGGGGTTCCAGACTTCGACGCAGACGACCGCACCGACCACCATCACGTCCTGGCCCTTGGCCACGTCCAGGAACTCGCGAAAGCCTTCGGGGATCAGCAGACGCGACCGATTGGTCAGTTGCGTCTCCTGGGATCGAGTCGAGAGTAATCGACCGAGGCGTTGAACCTCGTTCCATTTCTGCTCCATCTTTCCCATCTGAATCTTCTGGCGAATCAGAGCGACTCCGTCGTTGATCCGCTGTTGCCAGTCACTGGCTCTCCACAAGCTCAGGCAGCCGTAGCGTTCCTTCGCGATAATTGTGTTCCCGTTTTCGTCCGTGATGGCCTCCGCAAACTCCGCCGGCAAGGTCAGGCGGAACCGCTCATCGAGCGTTCGCTTGATCTCTCCAGTGATAAATGTTTCAGGAGTCGTTGGCATGGCCGAAGAACACAATCGGGTGGCTGATCTGAGGGAGGTTTGACCTCTTGTTTTGGAACCGTGACTTTTGAATTTGGGTCTAAAACCCACATTGAACCAGATTTCAAAGAGCGTTGTGGGCGTGAAACCCACGGCTCTGAATTTATCGGGAGGAACAGTCCAGTCAATCCGATCGTGCCGTCTTTTTCAATAATTCAGGCAGATTCAGCTGCTCATGTCGTGAACATATGCACTGTACATCGCTACTGCGGAATGACCTGAATTGGGTAGCGGAAACCCCGATTGGGTCGATTCCCCACAAACGGTTGTGTGTCCCATGGACTTCAAACAAGGGATACGCCAGGGCCAAGTGGGTGAGTTCGTATTCCTGCATTTTGAAGCAGGTCGTACCATCCCCGTGTCGGAAGTAAAACTCCCTGTAGGAGGATGAATTATGGCACGTTGGGTTGCGTTGTTTTCAGTCATGGCCGTGTTGTTGATTATTCCGGCGACCATCTACGCTGATCCGCCAACAATCGCGGAGGTACTTGAGACATACAAAGCCAACTGCCAGCGATTGGAACCGCTCCACGTTCAGCTGCGACATACGAAGGAGTACACAGACGCCTATCGAATTGCGAATCGCAAGGAGGCCGAGAAAGACGAACAAATGCTTCAGGCCTTACAGGCGCTAAAGCCCAAGGAACTGGAGGAGGCAATCGTTACCCTGCCGCCAGGCTATACGCCTCAATTACTGATCATGGTCATGAAGCAGGAGCAAAGGTCGAGCAAGAGCTTGGCCAAAATCCCCGACAAGTTCGAGAGCTTTGTTGAACTGTTCCGCAAGGGCGACGCATACCAGATTCGAATCCCACAGAACTTCGATGGTTTCCGGATGTCCGAATGGTCGTTTCCAAGCGAACCATTCTCGGACAGCTTGCTGAACTCGGCTTACAAAGACTTGCGAATCTTCTCCTGGTCTCCGGCCATGTCCCCTCCGGGTCGAACGTTGGTTGGCGGCAAGCACAACTCTGTCTTCGTGACATCCCAGCATTACAACGCCCTGAGATCCAATGATCCCATACCACCACTCGTGGGCATTGACGCGCCACAAGACTGCACTGACTTTCACCCCATCGATTCGTTCTTTCGTCAGCCACCAGAGAAATACCGCATCGTCGGCCCAGAGATGGTCGAGGGACGCGAGTTACTTGTCGTCGAGGTACCCGTCGCCACCGAGTATTCGGGAGGTTACATGCGTCCTAATGGCGAGAGCTATCAGATGAAAACGATCTACTACACTCGGGGGTGGCTCGATCTCAAACGCGGGGCACTTCCAGTCAAGCTGCAGATCTGGTCAGGCAATGAGTCGGTGACATTTGAAGATGTCCAGAAGGCACTGCCAGACAGAGTTGTGACAACCATGGAGTTCCGCGAAGTCACTCCCGGTGCGTGGTACCCGGCCCTGACTCTTGAAGAGGAATCCCGCAGAGACCCGGCGCTGCTTCCTTCTCATCCCCAGAGCCAGGATGAAACCGAATGGGCCAAGTACTACGCCGCTGTGAATCGAGTCCCGATGGTGGTGCACGAACGACGACGGTGGGACTGTTACAAGGTGGAGGCTCAGGTTCCTTTGAGCCCCGATTTCTTCGTTCTGCCGATTCCCGAGGGATATCGTGTGATCGATCGCGACAAGAGCGAGGCTCAGGAAGTGGGTGAGGATGTGTTCTCCTCGCTGAAAGAGATTGGCCTGTGGTGGGTGGGGGCCAAGCCGATTGAGTCTCCCCAGCAAACACGTTGAATCGCAGAACTTCTCGTCCGGGCAACGCGTGACAGGCTGCTGACCTGACACGCGTTGCTGTTTTTTCCTATCCTCTCCGTGCCTCTGTGTCTCCGTGGTGAACCTCTTCCCCTTCGACCGAGCACCTTGTGACTGCCTCTGCGTCTCTTCGCCGACCGATCAACCCCGATGACCTGAATGTCATCCTGGCCACCGACTGTGGCAGTACCACCACCAAGGCCATCCTCATCGAGAAGGTCGATGGCGTCTATCGTCAGACCCACCGGGGCGAGGCTCCCACAACCGTCGAACAACCCGTCGCCGATGTCACCGCCGGAGTCATCAACGCAGCCCTCGAAGTCGGAGAACTGGCCGGTCGTCGTCTGGTCGATGACAACGGACTGCTGATCCGCCCCGCCCAGGGGAAAGACGGCTGCGACATCTACATCTCGACATCGAGTGCAGGCGGCGGATTGCAGATCCTTGTGACGGGCGTCGTGCGCGAGATGTCAGCTGCCAGTGCTGAGCGGGCGTCGCTGGGAGCGGGAGCGATCGTCCTCGATGTGATCGCATCGAATGATCGTCGTCGTCCCCATGAGCAGATTGCCCGCATCCGCGAGCTGCGGCCTGACATGGTCGTCATGGCAGGTGGTACTGATGGGGGAACCCAGAAGCACGTCCTGCAGATCGCCGAACTGATCGCCCCCGCCAAGCCGCGCCCGCGCTTCGGCGGCAATTACAAACTGCCCGTCATCTTTGCAGGCAACCGGGACGCTGCGGCTCTCGTCGCGAAGACCTTCGACGACTCCATTACTCTCTCGGTGGTCGACAACGTGCGGCCGGTGCTGGAACGGGAGAACCTCGCCCCCGCGCGGGACATGATCCACGATCTGTTCCTTGAACATGTGATGGCACATGCTCCCGGGTACGACAAACTGATCGAGTGGAGCGACGCACCGATCATGCCCACCCCGGGAGCAGTTGGTGATATCCTGCAGCAGATCGCCCGTACGCGGAACATCAGCTGTGTCGGCGTCGATATTGGCGGAGCGACGACCGACGTGTTCAGCGTCTTCCCCGGCTCGGACGGGAAACCGGTCTTCAACCGGACGGTGAGTGCCAATCTCGGGATGAGTTACTCGATCTCGAACGTCTGCGCCGAGGCGGGGATGCCCAGCGTGCTGCGCTGGGTCCATGTTGACATGGACGAACGCGAGCTGCGAAACCGGGTCAAGAACAAGATGATCCGCCCGACGACCATCCCGCAAACCCTCGAAGCCCTGATCTTTGAGCAGGCTGTCTCGCGTGAGGCCCTGCGGCTGGCCTATATCCAGCACAAGACATTCGCCACCACGCTCAAGGGAGTGCAGCAGCAACGCACGATAGCCGACACCTTCTCGCAGTCCGCAGCTGGAGCCTCGATCGTCGACAACATGAAGCTCGACCTGCTCGTCGCATCGGGTGGTGTCCTGTCGCATGCACCTCGCATGGAGCAGACAGCTCTCATGATGATCGACGCTTTCGAGCCGGAGGGTTTCACCGAGATCGCCAAGGACAGCATCTTCATGATGCCCCATCTGGGTGTGCTAGCGAGTGTGCATCCGCGAGCCGCGCTCGAAGTCTTTGAGCGGGACTGCCTGATCACCCTCGGGACCGTCATCGCTCCACGCGGGACGGGCAAGCATGGCCAGCTGTGCTTCGAATACGAGATCACGGGCTCCGGCTGGAAGGAGCAAGGGGCCATGACGTGCGGCGAGTTGAAGCGGTTCCCGCTCGATGTGGGACAGACCGCCCGCGTCGTCGTTCGCCCCGCGAGAGGCTTCGATCTGGGCAACGGCCCCGGCCAGGTCGTCGAACGCGAAGTCCGGGGCGGTCTCGTCGGATTAATCCTCGACGGCCGCGGTCGGCCTCTCATGCTGCCGTCGGATCGTAACGAGTGCCGCCGACTCGTGACCTCCTGGGTTAAGGCCCTCGACCTGTATGTGGGCTGAGAACGGACGGGAAGAGCGGTTTTCACCAACACCCCGAAGCGCCAGCGAGTGCGAGTGGCTCAGCACCGTTGAAATCAGATACGACGACCGGCGGGAGTTCTCTTCCGCACTTCGCAATCAGTAAGACACCCTGAAACGGCGCTCTCCCTCGCTGACGCTTCGGGCTAGTAAAGACGGACAACTTTTACGATCCCAGTCCGTTTTTCAAACTACAGCTGAGTTTTATGGGGCAAGAGACCATAGATATCCACGTCGACGCCACGACACATGGCCGAGTGAACCGGGGGCTGGCCGCGCCGAGCAAACCCGTTCAGAGGCAATTGGGAATCGGACCAATGCGTCAGCTCGACATCGCTGATCTCGTACGGCTCATGGACCACTGTCCCGGTTGACAGTTTCCCATTCGCTGACGTCGAGAACAGAACGTACCTCTCGACCAGAAAAAACTCGAAGCTTCCGGGTTCGGCCAAACGAGGCGGAGAAGCCGGTCGGTACCGAAAATGACTGGCCATCTCCGGTGGAGTGCCGACTCGATGCGAGTGGTACTCAGTCCATCCCGTCGCGTTGTCTTGCTGGCTGTGCATCCGCGCGTGCTGGTAGTTCAGGTGAAAGAATGTTCGAGCAACCCAGACAGCCAGCGACTGGTTCGCATCGAGCGAGTAGAACCAGACTCCACAGGTCCCACGATCATCGTGGACATACGTCCGCAGATTGAGCTCCAGGAAGTTTGAGATGCCCGGCACCGACGGGAACCACCGCGGGCGGATGTTCCGCATCCAGAACGGCACGACTCCCAGCCACGCCTTACCGTCGAACGTGTCGACGTAGAGTCCTTTCGGCAGAGTGGCCTGAACTTGCTCAGCCGGAAAATCCCAATGCAGGAACAACAACTCCTGCCAGGTCTGATACATCACGGGGCGTCCCGGCGGACGCTTCCGCATCCTGAGCCGATCTTCCAGTGTGGGGGCGGCCATGACACGATTCCAGACATGAGTGAATAGGCAGCAAGTGGCCGATCCACTCACTGTTCTCAGCGTCCCGCGGGCCCCACGACGGGCTGAACCCATGCCCGCTGAAACTCGTCGACTTCACTGGGGTTAGGATGCTTCGCAGTGGAAGTCACCCGGGCGCGGACGTAGACCTCGTCCCCCTGCATCTTGTACTGAGCTTTGGGCCCCTTCACCGTCGCCAGCACAACTCCGATGTCCGCACTGTAACGACGAGTCGTATGAATCTCCTCGCCCTTGGCGTCGAGGACCGGTTCGCTCTGGGTGTTGTATCCCTTCCGCGTGCCGATGAACTCGATCGTGTATTCCTCGCCCGGCACGGCTTCGACCTCGACGGCCAGACCCTCGTCGCTCGAATCGACTCGCGACAGTTTGACCCCACTGCTGGCATAGAAACGCCCTGCCTCGAGCGATTCAATCAACGCGGTGGCCGACAACTCCTTGGCCAGGACCATCACCCAGCCCCGCCCCGGTTCAGAGGCACGACTGGGAATGTTGTGGTATTCGTGACCATCATCGACGGCGATCCCGAACATCACCGGCAACTTCAATTCCGCCAGCCGCTTGGTCAGCACGATATCCCAGATCGCCTCAGCACCGGCATGTTGCGGGTCTCCCGAATTGTTGACTCCTGGATGACCGTTGTAGACCTCAAAGAATCTCTCTCCAATGATCCGCATTAAGTCCTCAGCCCTAACCGCATATCCAAAATTTGGGTGATTGAGGTGAATAATCATCGGCTGCCCGGTACGTTCCCGTTGGGCAACCGCAGCATCGACATTGTTCTGGAGCACCTCCGCGACACTGTCCCCACCACGCGGCGTCAGCACTTCTTTGATGTTGCTGACGTTCATGTGGATGGGGTACTTCTGGAACTTGTCGCTGATCTCTTCTCCCTGAATCAGCAGATACTCACCCGGCTTGTTGAACCGCTCGGCGACCTCGGTGTAGCGGCGCAGCCGGACCTCGTGGCGTCCGTCGACCATGCGTTCGTCGACCCAGTCGGGGAACTGCTGTTTCAACTTCTCGAACGCAGCTTCCTTGCCCTTGGTCTTCTTGATCTCGACCCAGTGATCGCGATCGGCCAGAACGTTGTGATCGGTGAAGACCAGGAACTGGTAACCCTCTTTCTGGTACCAGGCTGCGATCGACTCCAGATAATCATCCCCGTCGCTCCAGTGCGAGTGGGTGTGCATGTTGCCGCGATACCAGCGGAGATCCCCCGTGGCTGCCAGCGAATCGGCCCGCACCGGAACATTCGGGGAGACCAGTCCGATCCCCGCACAGATGAGAATCGCAGCAGCGACCAGCAACAGCATGCCATGACGAGCCATCAATACACCCTTCGCCATAAACTATGGGAGACCGCGCAGTAGATTCCGCCAGCCTAGTCGGTTCAACGGCCTCTGTCACGGGTCGCGGAGGCCAGTTCGCCACCGATCATGAGCGCGGCATCGCTGGTTTACTCGCGATCAAGAAACACAAGATGAGACGGGTTGCCCACCGGCGTGTAATGTCCGGTGAACTCCAGTCCTCCTGTTGTGCGATTCACGCGAAACACCGCGACATTGTCGGCCCGCTGGTTACAGCAGTACAAGAATCGCCCTGTCGGATCGAACGTGAAGCTGCGGGGATAATCGCCGCGGGTCCACTCTTCGCCGAGGTACGTCAGTTCGCCAGTCGCCCCGACCGAAAAGATTCCGATGCTGTCGTGCAGCCGGTTCCCCGCGTACACGAACGCCCCATCCTGAGAAACCAGGATTTCCGAACAGAAGTTGCTCCCCGCGTATCCGGGCGGCAAGGTGGAGATCGTCTGGCGAGCCGACAGAGTTCCCTTCGTCGCGTCATAGTCGAACAAGACGACGGTCGAGCCCTCTTCCTGAATGGAGTAGAACCACTTCCCATTCGGATGAAAGTGGAAGTGCCGCGGACCATCCCCGGGCGGAAGGCTGACAAAGGCCGGATCGTTCGCCGACAGCTTGCCAGTCGTGGCATCAAACTTCCAGACGTAGATCCGATCAAGCCCGAGATCGACGTGGATCACATACTTTCCCGAGGGATCGGACTCGATCATATGAGCATGCGTGCGGTCGTGCCCGCTGATGGCGAAGCTGCCGGGAGGAGCGTGAGCAGCCCGGGTGGGGCCGATTACTCCCTCGTCCTGCTTCACATCGGTCGCTTCGCCCAGGTGTCCATCGGCGAGGATCGGCAACACCGAGATCGAGCCGCCAAAATAGTTCGCCACCAGGAGATACTTGCCTGAGGGATGCAGGCTCACATAGGTCGGCCCTGCTCCGCCGGAACGGACCGTGTTCAGCAGTGTCAGCTTCCCTTGAGCAGGATCGATCGAGTAGGCACTGACGGTCCCCTCTTTGGTGCCACCGACTCGATCGGTTTCGTTAGCTGAGTACAGCCGCGTTCCATGGCTGCCGATGGCCAGACAGCTGGGGCTGGTTCCCAGTTCGTATTCCCCTGCGGGAGTCATGGACCCGGTTTCGCGATCCACCTGGAACAAGTGAATGCCCCGACCGTTACCCGGGGGCAGATCGACTTGTGTCGGGAGGACATCTTTGAGGGGTGAACTGAACGTGCCGACGTAGGCCAGGAGGGGCTTATCGGACTTCTCTCCGGCATTCGCAGCTGTGTGGGCCAACAGCGGTGCAGAGCCGACCATGGTGAGTGAAGCCTGGAGAAACGAACGCCGCGAGGGGCCGAAGTGCGTCATGGTGTAAGCCACTGGAGAAAGGTCGACGAGTTGACTCACTCCTCTTTTCAGGAGTGCAGTCCCGCGAAGCACTTTAGCCAATTCAAATCAGGCTCGCCTCAATGGCCCGCTACACGCGAGCGAAATATCGCCACAGTGAACCCAGCAGAATCGCCCACTCAACGACTGCCAGCACATACGTCGTGGCCTGGAGTCCCGAAAACGCGACGAGACTGATCGACCGCATCAGCACGAGAGATGCATGGATTAGTAAACAAACGACCAATATCGGCCGCGTGACATCCTGCTGGATGAGCGGCCACAAAAACACCAGTCCTAGTCCAAGCTGTAAGCCGCCATAGACGACGAGATATTCCGACTGGCCCGATCCCCGCTGCAGTGTGAGCCCAACCGAGTTCGAGGTCTGTCCTGGCTTCAAGGCACACCAAACCGCCAGAGCCAGATATGCCACTCCGACGATCGCCAGAAATGTTCGTGTCATGTTCCGCCCGTTCCGAAGAGACTTCGTCGTCAGCCAACAGGCTCACAGCAGGATCGTAGGACGCGACACACCGCCGCCAATCGCCAGACTGGAAACTGCCATTGCAGTAGATTCGAAACAGCTCAGTGCTACTTGTTCTCTTTCATCACCGTCCAGGAGAGGTAGCCGAGAATCCCCGAGCAGACGAGAAACAGGATATCCATCGTCTTCGTCAGCTTCCCGGAGAATGGCAGGCCAGTCGCCAGATCGGCGGCGGACATGAGGGCCACCACTCCCGCGACAATCATGGAGCCAATCACCATTCGCTTCGACAGATCAGACATCTCGCTTGGTTCCTCTCAATCGCCCTGCTGGGAGTCCAGCATCTCGAATCGGCGACATCTCAGACGGTCCGATGCACACTCATCTCTCGGACACGTCAGAGGATAGCGAATTCCCGCCAGCCGCCACCAGACCCAATCCCGCTGATTAACGGAATTCACCCGCCAGAGAGAGGGGAGCGTTATTGCAGGAGCTGGGGCAGGGACTTTGATTCGATTATGGACCGTAGGAAAAGAGTTCAACCAGATTCTGGTCGGGGTCAAACACATACAGCTGGGTCGGTCCATCGGGACGGGCTTTGGGACCGGCGACGATTTCGATCTGTTGTTGCTGAAGGATCTTCACCGCCTCCGCAGCGCTGGCGACCTCGAACGCGATGTGTCGAGTGCGGCTGATGGAGCAGTTTTCGGGGACGAACGCTCCACCGGGACCTGACTCGGGGCTTTCGAGGATCAGGTGGATCTGCGTGCTTCCCGCCTGGAACCAGAGTCCCGGGAACGAAAAAGCTGGACGCGGCACCAGCTGCACCCCTAACAGGTCCACATAAAACGCACGCGATCGTTCGAGGTCCCGAACGACGAAGGTGACATGATCAATCTGACGAACCTGCAGAGCGGGCATGAAAGAGTCCATAGGGAACGACCAAGGCGCGTCAGCCAAAGTGGCGGACAGGGACGCAGTCTGGCCCTGAGTGAAGCCAGTTCTCGCACGTGCCTGGAGATGCGTCAAGCTGTGCGGAGTCCCGGCCGCATCCATCGCAGACCTCGCCACGTCATTCGCAATGGCCACAACAAGTAGAAAACGGGGCTGTTGCCGCGTACCAGGATCATGCCATTGGCTCCCGCGTCCTTGCTCCACTCAGTGGACTGCCGTATCCTTTACGGATCGATCAGGATGCTCCTATCTGTTGGTCAGGTCCATCAGGCCCCGACCTCAGTGGATGCTTCGCTGATCCCTCAAGGCTTGTGGTCACCGGCCGCCGGGCCCACCACAGAGGATGCCTTCCCGCCCCACATCACCTCGACGAGTTCTCCTCATGATGCTGCGACGATTGCCGTTAGTCCTGGGTCTGTTGTGCGCTGCATTGTCTCCGTCCCTGACCCCTGCTGCGGACTGGCCCTTTTGGCGTGGTCCCAATATGGATGGGATCTCTCCGGAAACCAACCTTCCTGACAGCTGGGACCCCGCTGCAGAGGGCGATGCCGGAAACATCCTGTGGAAGACACCGGCCAACTGTCGTTCGACGCCAATCCTGCTGAACAACCGGCTCTACTTCACGGCTCGAGACAAGGAAGATATTCCGAGCGAAGAAGGTGAAAAGGTCGTCTGCCTGGATGCCAAGACCGGTAAGGTTCTGTGGGAAACCCGGTTCAGTGTTTACCTGTCGGATGTCCCCGTGGAACGCGTGGGATGGTCGAGTGTCGTCGGTGATCGCGAGACCGGTGATGTCTTCGCTCTTGGTGTCTGTGGTCTGTTTCAGTGCCTCGACGGCAAGACCGGTGAGGTCAAGTGGTCGCACTCCATGCATGAGGAGTATGGACTCCTCAGCACCTACGGTGGACGCACGAACTTCCCAATCGTCCATGAAGACCGCGTGATCATCAGCGCTGTCTTCGTGAATTACGGCGAATATGCCCAGCCCACCCACCGGTTTATGGCCTTCGACAAACGCAACGGCCTGCCTGTGTGGTTCTCCGGCACACGCGTGCGTCCCGAGGACACGACCTACAGCTCCCCGATCCTGACCACGGTCAAGGGCGAGTTGCAGATGGTCTTTGGTTCGGGAGACGGAGCCCTGTGGGCCTTCCAGCCCCGGACCGGTAAGCCAATCTGGAACTACTACTGTTCCGTCCACGGCCTCAACCACACCCCACTCATCGCGGGCGGCAAGATCTACTCGGGCGTGGGAGAAGAACTGCTCGATGACAAGGGACTGGCTGACTCGAAGATTGGCTCGCTCTACTGCCTCGATCCATCCAAGGCCAAGCCGGGTGAACTCGACATCAAGAAGGCGGGTGGCGAACTCTGGAAGCAGACCGAATGGACCGTCAGCCGGTCGTCTCCGATCCTGATTGGGAACCGTCTGTATGTAGCAACTGACAACGGCAAGCTGTACGTCGTCAACGCGGAGACCGGCGAACTGATTTCGCAGAAACCACTCGGCCGTATGATGCGAGCCAGTCTGCTCTATGCGGATGGCAAGATCTGGGCGAATGAAGTGAATGGCAATTGCTACGTGCTGAAGCCGACCGAAACGGGTGTCGACATTCTGCACAAGTTCCGCCTGCCCGCGGGCGAAGACTGCCACGGTTCTCCGATCGCAGCTAATGGTTGTGTCTTCATGCCGACCACCTCGGCCATCTATTGCGTGGGCAAGAAGGACAATCAGTCGTTCGCTGAGAATCCCCCCAGCCTGCTCGAGGAAACTCCTCGCGAAGAAGACAACACCCCTGCTCAGCTGCAGGTGGTCCCTGTGGAAGCTCTGTTGCGACCTGGCTCAAGGCAGGCCTTCGGTTTCCGGCTCTACAACGCCAAGGGACAGTACCTGCGCAACGCCGTTCCTGAGGAAGTGAAGGTCTCCGTCACTGGTCCAGGTAAGATCACCGATCGCGGCGAATACGAGATCGGTGCCGATGCGACCGAGCACAGCCCCGCAGCTGTGACCGTCAAGTTCGGCGATCTGACCGCCAAATCCCGCATCCGTGTGGTGCCAGAGCTGAAGTGGTCGTTCAACTTCGACAATGGCAAGGTCCCTTCCACGTGGGTCGGTGCCGCTTATCGCCATATCGTTCTCGACTGGGATCTGCTGTCTCAATTGCGTGAGAAAGATCCGCAGGCTGCCCTGCTCTACATCTACCTGCAGAGCGCAATCACCAATAGCCCTCCTCCACCGAAGGACGCTCCCCCAGGACCCGTCACCGTCGTGATGGATGACTCGACACCGCAGCAGAGGTGGACGGAATTGCTTCGCTTCGTAAAGCTGGCGAACTCGGAACTGAAGCCCAAGACCAAGGAAGACGCGGAAGCCCGTCTGGGAGCCTCGCTCAAGTTGCTGGTCGATGAGAAAGTTCTCGGCTCCGTGGAGTGGTCGACCTGGGACCGGGCAACTGGTGAGGGTGATGCCAAGGTCGCTGAGCCTCGTCTGAAGGTGACCAAGGGAGACCGCCCACCCACCGGGAATGGCGTGATGTGCAAGATCACCACAATCCCCAAGGGACAGCGCAGCCAGGCGTGGTTCGGTCACACCGACCTCCGCGACTACACCATTCAGTCGGATGTCCTGGGTTTTGAGAAGGATGGCAAGCTGCCCGACATCGGCCTCACCGCTCAGCGATACACGCTGGTGATGATGGGAGCTAGCCAGCAGCTGCAGATCCGCACCTGGGCCGCCCAGCTGTCGCGGCTGGAGATCAAGGTTCCATTCACGATGGAGCCCAATGTCTGGTACACGATGAAGTTCCAGACCTCGGCCGAGAATGGCAAAGCGATCCTCAAGGGTAAGGTCTGGAAGAAGGGCGAAGCTGAGCCCGCCGACTGGACCATCTCCGGCGAAGATGTGATGGCCAACACGAATGGCAGCCCCGGGCTGTTCGCGGATGCCAAGAATGCCGAGGTGTTCTACGACAACCTGAGTGTCTACTCGAACACTGAGGCAGCCGCACCAGCAGCAGCTCCGGCCGCCGCTCCCGCAAAGTAATCCATCAGACGTGCGGGGTTCCCCTGCACGTCTGATCGTTTCAGGAACTGACCTGCGGGAGTCCTCGAAAACTCCCGTAACACCCGCCCACCTTTCACCTCCCTCCGGAGTTCATCTCCTATGCGATCGATGATTTCTCTCGCCCTGCTGGGCGCTGCTCTGGTCCCCGCCATCGCGGGGGCAGCTGATGACCCGACTGCTGCATTGCAGGCTGAGATCAAGTCTCGTCAGCTCTCCCCCAAAGACTGGCCTCAACTCGGAGGCTGGACCCATCGCAACAACACCCCGGATGCGACGGGCATTCCAGAAACCTGGGATGTGAAGAAGGGGACCAACATCCTCTGGTCAACTCCGCTCGGATCGCAGACCTACGGGAACACCGTGGTCGCGAATGGGAAGATCTATGTCGGGACCAACAACTATCACGGCTATTTGAAGCGTTATCCCAAGAACATCGACCTGGGTGTTCTCCTCTGTCTGGATGAGAAGACCGGCAAGTTCCTCTGGCAACACTCCAGCCAGAAGCTCCCGACCGGACTGGTCCATGACTGGCCCGATCAGGGGATCTGCTGCTCACCGTACTGCGAGGGAGATCGTCTCTGGTACGTGACCAGCCGCGGTGAAGTTGTCTGCCTGGATGCAGAAGGTTTCCACGACAACGAAAACGACAGCCCGTTCACCTCGGAAGAGAACGAGAACAAGGACGAGGCCGATATCGTCTGGAAGTTTGACATGATGGGCCAGCTCGGCACATCGCAGCATAACATGTGCAGTTGCTCGCTGACCTGCGTCGGGAACACGCTGTATGTCTGCACCTCAAACGGTGTGGATGAATCGCACGTGAACATTCCGGCCCCGAATGCTCCCAGCTTCTTCGCCATCGACCGCAACACCGGCAAGGTGCTGTGGACCGATGCGTCTCCCGGTAAGAACATCCTCCACGGCCAGTGGTCATCGCCGGCTTATGCCGAGATCGGTGGCCAGGCACAGGTGATCTTCGGTGCGGGCGATGGCTGGGTCTACAGCTTTGACCCCGCAGGCGATGGGGCTGGCAAGTCGAAGTTGTTGTGGAAGTTTGATTGCAACCCGAAGGCCTCGAAATACTCGGTCAGCGGTAAGAGCGAACGGAACCATCTCATCGGGACTCCGGTGATCTACGACAACAAGGTCTACATTGGTGTGGGAGAAGACCCAGAGCACGGGGAAGGGAATGGCCACTTGTGGTGTATCGATCCGACCAAACGGGGCGATATCAGCTCGGAGCTGGCTGTCGACAAGGATGGCAAGCCAATCGTCGATCCACTCGACGGGACTCGCCGTCTGCAGGCCATTCACCCGGAAAACGGTGAGAAGACTGCCCCCAATCCCAACTCGGGAGCTGTCTGGCACTTCGTCGGTGAAGACACCAACGGCAACAAGAAGCTCGACTTCGAAGAAGAGATGCACCGCACGATGGGCACCTGTGCCATCAAGGACGATCTGCTGTATGTCGTCGACTCGAGTGGAGCAGTCCACTGCCTCGATGCCCAGACGGGCAAGTCGTACTGGAACTACGACATGTTTGCCGCCTCTTGGGGTTCGCCTCTGATCGCGGATGGCAAGGTCTTCTGTGGAGATGAAGATGGCGATGTGATCGTCTTCAAGCACGGCAAAGAGATGGAAGAACTCGCCACCAACAGCTGCGGCAACTCCGTCTACAGCTCGCCGATCATCGCGAACGATGTGCTGTACATCTCGAACAAGTCGACGCTGTTCGCCATCGGCGTGAAGAAGTAATCGCGGATGGCGTGGGACAGAATTCCTCGCGATATCAGCAATCATCAACGGGGACGGGCGAATCAGCCCGTTCCCGTTTTGCATTTCAGGTAGGGATGTACCACCTCGTCCTCACGTTTCCGAAAAAGCAATCCTTCATTCACCAGAAGGACTTAAATCCGACGTTCAACAGTCCGGGGATGACGAATTTGCCAGACCTGTCGGGATTGCAGTCATACAGAGTCTTGCCAGCGAGTCGCGGAAATTTCCAGCAGAATCATCACTGGAGGCGGGAAATCACGCCTGAGTGCCATTCATGAATTACGCTTTAACGGCCTACATAGCTAAGTTTCACTGGAGACGATTGTGTCCTCTCAGCTGCCGCTCCGGGTTGTCGCCTGCGACGACCACGCTCACATCACATGCACACTTGAGATGGCGCTGCGCAAGGCTGGCTTCGTGGTAGAAACTTATCCCAGCGGCGAACTGGCTCTGGAAGCGATCCAGCGTGAAACTCCGGCGGTGATCATCACCGACTGTCAGATGCCCGGTGGCATGGATGGGCTGCAGTTGTGCCGTATCATCCGCGGTGACTCCCGGTTCTGGGATGTTCCCATCATCATGCTGACATCCAAGGGCTATGAACTCTCCGAAAACATGCTGCGACGTGATCTGCAGATTTCCGCACTGATCGGCAAGCCGTTTAGCCCCCGCGAACTGATCAAGCTGGTTCAGAGTCTCGTCGGTGTCGAGAACGCCACGGTCTGAAGCACCACCATCTCGCCAAAATATTCATGCGAGAGCAGCCAGCTGTTGGCGTCACTCAGGCGCAGTCGATGTCTCGCCCGTCGGCTCTGCGGACTGAGGGATGGCCGAAGCGGGTGCCGTGGTACGATAAAGCGGCAGGTACCGGTAATAGACTTCGAGCGTCAACGTCGCAAATGTCGTCGCATAGATGCGTCCACCGTATCCGCCCCACTGATCTCGTGGCTCCCAGCTTCCCGCGAATTCACCCGTCGTCACCTGTTCGGCGATCAGCAAATCTCGCAGCCGTGAGTTCCACTGCTCCCACGCGTCCCCACCGTACTGGTAGAGGGCCAGCGTGCTGTAGTACCACGAATACAGATTCATTGACTGTCGCGTCGGTGGATTCGTCAGGAGAAACTTGACTGCCTCATCGCACGAGGGATGCTCACGTGGCAGCCCGAGCATCTGCTTGCAGAACAACGACTCAGCCGTCATGGCGACCGTGGGACTTTCGTTCCGGCGATACGAGGCCAAACCGCCCGCGCGGCCCTGCCCCCGTTGCTGCAGAAACAGAATCATCTTCTGACGGTTCGCCAGCGGAATCTCCATTCCCGCGGCTTGAGCACTTTTCAGCGACATGAGATGCCAGCCGAAAATGCTCATGTCTCCGCCTCCTTGCTGGCCACGTTTGTATCGCCAGCCACCGTCTTCCAGCTGACAGGCCAGCGTGAACCGAATGGCTTTCTGCAGCGGCTCCAGCAGGAATCGCGACTGCTCCGGATCCTTCGTCATGGCGTAGGCCTCGGCGATTGCGAATGTCGCCATGGCATGTGAATAAACTCCTGCGACTTCGGCGGCATTCCCCCCAAGATACCCATCGATGTTCTGTGGACTCTTGCCCTGCTGGTAGATCAGCCAGCGCAAAGCTCGTGTCACGTTCTCAGAGTACTGGCCTTCTTCCAGCGTGTTCTGCTTGCCCAGAAAGGCGAGGATCGCCAGTGCCGTCAGCCCGGTATCGGCGTTGCGACCAATGTTGGAATCGCGTCCCGTCGCGTTCTTGGCGTCCGTCACGCTCCCCTTCCCAGCTCCGTACGAATCGCCGTCCCAATATCCGTCCACGTTCTGGATGCTGGCCAGCCAGTGCAACGCGAGATCGACGGCGGCCTCGGATTCCGCATTTCCACCAAATTGTTCGACCGCCTGTTCACGCATTTCATTGGACCGCAGCTGATACTGAGCGGGCGTGGAATTCTCCAGCGGCGCCGCTAAGAGCCCCTTCAATGGCACCAGGTCAGGAAGAGCTTCTTCGCCCGGATTGTCCGTGTCACCCGGGGCCCCCGTGTTAAACGGACGCGATGCCTCTTCGCGACTCTCTTCAGAGAGTTTTGCTCCAGGTTTGCCACTCATACTCGGTTGGTCAATCTTGGCCAGACCCTCTTCGACCTTCGGAGTCATTCGCGGTGTCGATCGACGAGGCAGAGCTGCTGGGGCACCTGATTGAGAGACTTGAGGCTGTGAAGCTGGAGCAGCCATATCGGGGGTATCTGAGACCTGGGCTGGGGCAGGACCAGTCCGGGCAGGGGCCTGTTCACGCTGCATCCTCGCGAGTGGAGTGGCCTCCGGACTGGGGAGTGCCGATGGCAGGTCTTCCTCGACCCCGAGTCTGATTTCCTTGTTGGGCAGGATCTGCGGTCGTTGCTCCGGCTGCATCAGGGCCGTGTCAGACGGTGTCGCCGAGACGTTCGGGGTCGAACGAGCCAGAGTGGGGGCCTCGCGTGAGGGAGCTTGCGATGACTCGACCGGATCAACCGTGTCCATCGTGGGCTGGAATGTGGCGGGATTGTACTCCTGTGGGAGGTCTGCCTTCGCCAGTTCGCCGGTTTCCTGAGGAGCCGGGGGCAATGGCTCGAACACAGGATCGGGAATCGGCACCACATCCACCGGCTGACGTGCAGTCGCTGAGGTGACATCGGCCTGAGGAGTCTCAGGAACCTCGACTTGTGTTCGGTCGAGGGGCGCGGGTTGCGAGCTGGTCAGCTGCTCCCACGGCTGGCGATCTGCTTCGGGACTGCTTCTCAGTTCTTCAAATGCATTCTCATCCGAATTGAGATCGGTCGAGATCTCGACCGCATGATCAGACTCAAAGGCTGTCACTTTGGATAACTGATACTCGGGAACGAGTGCCACCACACCACAGAGCAACGAGGCATGAATGACGAGTGAAAAGATCAACGCCTTGCCGGTGACGCGGCGGCTTCCCCACTGAGTCCCCAGCATCGCCAGCAGATGTGTCGAGGCGACAACGACCCCACCGCACAGCAGCAGAACGACCGCGGGTTGAAAGATCGCAACGATCAAATTCACCAGCGGCCACAGTTGAGCCGTGAGGTCGAGAGCCAGGGTCGGTTCAGCCAGTCTCATTTGCCGGCGGGTTCCTCAACGCGTGCGTCCAGTTTGATCTTCGAGAGCCCGGCCTTCTGGCACATGCTCAGTGTACTCATCACATGCTGGTAAGGACCCTGACCGTCGCCGCGAATCCGGACGACCTGATCGGGATAGCGTTTGGCCGCCAGCTTCAGTTCGGCTTCCAGCTCTGGAAGTTCTTTCTGTTTACCTTTGACGAAGATGATCCCATCGCTTTTTACGTTGAGGATGATCTCGTCGGGGAGAGCGGTCAGCGGACGGGCCTCAGCGACGGTCGGCAGGTTAATGTCGTACTGTTTCTCGGGTTCGACCAGCCGACTGCCCACCATGAAGAAGATGTTGAGCAGCATGACGACGTCGATCATCGGCGTCAGATTCATTCCGGGTTCTTCCTCCTGGGGAACGCGGAGCGGCATGTCACAGTTCTCCTGGAGCGAAAAGTCGGCGGGAACGGTGTTCGATGTGCAGGACACTGGCCGGGAAACGACAACGAATTCATCCGTCCGCCGGTGTCGCCCCCACTGCCCCAATCATACCCGGACTGAGGATTTACTGTTAGAGGGGATTCGGGCGGATGGAACCGCCAAATGGGCGTTGGAACGTCGGTGAATTGCAATTCCAGGCCGATTTCACAGCCCGGCGGCAACCACTTCTCAGGCGTACCCCTGACTGCGGGGTGGTGTTCGTCTACGATCCGATGGACTCTCAGATCTCCAGACCTTCGGCTGGCCAGCATCTGAAAACAGAGGGGAAGCACATGGGCTGGGTCGACATCGTTTGCTGGAGCTTGATGGCGTTCTGGGGGCTCGCTCTGTTTCCGGCCTTTTACGGGGTCCTTTTCCCGCGGTTCATTCGCAGCATCCCGCCACTCACCGGAGAGAAGCTGCCCTCGCTGTCGTTGATCGTCCCGGCCAAGAACGAGGAAGAGGCGATCGAAGAGGCTCTGCGCCGGATGTTGCAGCTGGATTACCCCGACTACGAAGTCATCGCGATTAACGATCGCTCGGACGACCAGACGGGTGCGATCATGGACCGGATCGCTGCGGAGGTGGGTTCCCCATTGCAAGTCGTCCATGTGAAAGAACTCCCCACAGGCTGGCTGGGCAAGAACCATGCCATGTCACAGGGGATCGCCCGGGCACGGGGGGAGTTCATCCTGCTCACAGACGGCGACGTGATGTTCGACCCGCTGGTGTTGAGGCGGGCCATGAACGTCGTCCAGAAGCGACAGCTGGATCATCTGGTGTTAGTGCCGGAGACCACCTACAGCACGTTTCTGGAAGCGGCACTGATCAACTTCTTCGGTGTGTTGATGATGGCGACGACTCGATTTCCGATCGTGCGCTGGAAGTGGTTCAAGGACGCCTATCTGGGAGTGGGGGCCTTCAATCTGGTTCGTCGGACAGCTTACGACACCATCGGGGGCTTTGAACCACTCAAGCTGGAGGTGGCGGATGATCTGATGCTGGGGCGGCTGATCAAGCACAGTGGACTGCGACAGGACGTATTCGGCGGCCAGGGGAGCGTGCGTGTGAAGTGGCAGTCGGGCGGCGTCTGGGCGATTGTCCGCGGGCTCGAAAAGAACGCATTCTCGGGGACGAATTACTCGGTCGGCCGCACGATCGCAGCTGTCAGCATGCTGTGCCTGATCTTTGTGGGTCCCGTGGTGGCCCTGTGCAGTGGATGGGTGACGACACCGGCCCTGATCATGGCGATCGGCAGTCTGCTGCTGTCGCTGGGGACGGCCCGGATGATGGGGTTTCCAATCGCTGTGGGATTGCTCTACCCATGGGCGGTACTGGTTCTGAGCTTCATCATCCTGCGTTCAATGGTACTGACGCTTCGGCAGGGGGGCGTTCGCTGGAGAGATACGTTCTATTCGTTGGCCGACCTGCGCAAGGCCCGTCTGCTGGATGGTGCCAGCGAACTGTAGAGAACGTGCAGGTGATTTGCTCGCCACCTCTTAAGTGAATCTCGCAGGTCAATCGACTTAACTGCGAAAAAACGAGACTTCTCCAATCTCTGATCTTTTGCGATTTCAAACTGGAGCATCAACGATTGCTGATCTATCATTAGATGCTCGATTCGAACACGGA